>CANQXH010000090.1 GCA_947627745.1 uncultured Oscillospiraceae bacterium | reverse complement strand
ACCAATCTACACTTTTCTCCCTGTTTTCCTCTGAATTTTTCTTTCAATCACCCCTTGACTTTATACCACTGGACTTTTTTAGAACGTGTAAAAAGTAAAGCCCATATCGGCTTCCACTTCTTCCTGTGAAATGTCCTCCGGCTGGGCAAACCGATCCAGATAGGTTTGGACCTCCGCGTCGGTCAGTCCTCGGAAGTCATCTTCCGTTAGCCCACATACAAAAAAAGGACCGGCAATGACTGTTCCGCCGTCTCCAATCCTGCGGTTGCCCTCCATGCCCAGGAGCTTGCCCTCATCGTTGCAGACGAGGGCGGTACCATCTTGGTTGTACACACATTCGATGAGCCCGCCCACCGCTTTCTGCTCGGCCTCCAGCGTATGAGGAATTTCCGCTTCATACGCCGGCCGCCCCGGCTCCACATACACCACCCGCATGAGGTTATCCGGCTTCCGCGTTTGGGTTTCGTCAAAGTCGATTTGCCGGAAGCCGATGCTGTCGCAGAAAAAAGCGCCGTTGTCATTCACCACCACGTCAGAGACGGACAGCGAGTGACCACGGTGCAGAGGATGCCCCTCGGCATTGAAGCGGCGGTAGATTTCTTCCAAGCTGGATGTGTCGATTTCCGCGCTGAATACCTCGTCGTATATGGTGGGATCAATAGCTTTTGGGAGACGAAGCCGCTCTCTGGCGTCCATGCCAAGAAACTTTTCCCGTTTTTCATCCCGGTCGCCATTGATCTGATAGATCTTGACCCTCAATTTACATCCCTCCCATCGTCATCTCCTGGTTTTCTCCCTCGTTCGGCGCGGTCATTTCCGCCAGCTTCTCCCGGGCCCAATCCGGCAGATGTTCCTCGCTGATTACACCGAGAAAATCCCCGCGGTTGTAATTGGTCTGCTCTCCGTCCTTGAGGAAGAAGCCGAATACCTTTCTGCCCCTGGCCTTCGGGTTGCAGCCGAAGCCATCCTCCGCGTAGAAAAGCTGGTAATCCGGGGACTTGTATTGGTCCTTCAGCACGGAAGGCTTTAGGACCAGCAGTTTTCCTTCATAGTTCTGTTCCTCGGTGCAATGGCTTTTGTCGAACAGTCCGAGGGCCTGCCAAGCCTGTCTTACCTGATTCACAAACAGGTTGGTCAACCCCGGATGGGATTCGACGCGGTAATGCCAGCGCGCCTCATCTTCAGGGATATACGTCTGCCTGGCCCATTCCTTGTTTTCCGGGGAGAACCGCCCATCATGCTCCATCTGCTGAATGGTATTGGAAAGCACCAAATTTACACGGTCAAAACCGTACCGGGCGATGACGCCCTGTGTGCCGTCTTCCAAGCGGTTGTCATGGTAGTTTTCGGCAATCGCCCGTTCAATGGCTCTGGCGCAATCGCAGTTTTCCCGATAGCTTTCCCGCCATGCCTCCCGCTCGTTATGCCGAACCGCGTCTTCCAGCGACCAGCGGTAAAGAGGCTTATGCTCCGGCATGAACATCGCCTCCTTGCCGCCGCGCCAATCGCACCGACAGATGCACAAGGGCAGCGCTTTGCTGTTCCGGCGAGAGGCTGTTCAGATAATCGAAGAGCGAAGACTCTGCCGGTTGTTCTTTGGCGGCTGCCTCTTTGCGGCTGCCGGGGATTTTTTCACAGGTTACCGTGATGCTCTTACCGTCGGCGTTTTCCGTGAAGGAGAGAACGTCGTCGCGGGAGAATCCCATCCGCTGGCGGATTTCCAAGGGGATGGTAATGCGCCCCCGCTTGCCAAGGATTCGGTACATGGTCATTTTAGTTCACCTCGCTTTCCGCGCAATATTCCGAACATGGACAGCTTTCGCAGTCGCCGTCGCACACGAAATCCTCCGCGTCGTCACGGCTGACCGCTTTGATCAGGATCTTCCCGCTTACCGCGCTCATTTGAATGACGCTTTCCGCGCTGATTCCCGCTTCCTCCAGCATATCCAGCGGAATCGAGAGCAGCAGATAATCCGTTACCTTTTTCCCTTGCATGAAACGATAGCCTCCTTAAAAATTTTTTCGTGATCATATGGTTCGTCTTCGTATAGGTCGAACATTGTGAGCTGGCTGCCTCGTTCCTTCTGCCGCTCGAACAGATCGTAGTTGGCGATCAGCAGCTCTGGAAATTCCCTGCCCGCCTCGTATTTCTGCACCATGCTGTGGATACGCTTGAAATCAAAAAATTCGCATCCGTCGTACAGCTCCCGGATCTCCGGGCAGTCATTGTAGGAGAGCAGAAATTTGCTCTTTGCCCCGGTCAGTGTGCGGTGCAGCCGCAGATGGTCCTCCCAAGTGAATCCGCAATCGTAGACGTATTCGCTGGAAAAATACGGCGGGTCGCAGTAGATAAATCCACCGGGGCGGTCGTAGTGCTTGATGAGTACCTCGAAGTCCTGATTTTCAATGATGACGTTTGCGCACCTTCTGCTGAATTCCTCGATTAAGCCAAACAAGCCGCGCAGATTGAACGGCTGGCAGGCGAAGCTCTTTCCGGCGCTGGAATAGCTGTAGCGGATGAGCTTCAAGAACATTGCGGCCCGGCGCAGATCGTAATCCTGTTTTGCAGCTTGCATCAGCTCCCGCAGCTCGGCCGCTTCCGGTTCGGGGAGAATCGTCTTGGTCAGATCCAGCTCTTCCCCAAGAAAATGGTCGTCGAATTCCTCTTTGCTGAAGAAGCGTTTAAGTGTCTTGAAATCGTCCCGGGAATTGAGGGACAAAAAACCAAGCTCCCGGATGAACGCCAGCGGGCGATCCCGCATACAGCGGAACAGATTCACAAGGTTGCCATTGTAATCGTTGAACACCTCGAAGCTGTCCTGCCAGGGCTTGCCCAGCAGCACCGAGCAGCTTCCGCCGAAGGGTTCGATATACCGCTCGTAGGAAAGCGGAAACAGGGCGTACAAAATGTGGAGGATGGACGTTTTATTGCCCACCCAGGATACCGGGGATTTGATGGTAGAACACCTCGCTTTCACAGGGCGTCAACCGTTTCGGGAAAAGCGTTGCCTTCGGCAACAAAAAAAGCCGGTATCAATCGCTCCCGAAACGATTGATACCGGCCGTTTATTTTTCTTCGTCTTGTCTAATTATCTGTAGAAGCCTTTGGATTTCCGCCTCATACGCGCGGATGCGGTTTATTTGCAGGCAGCATAGCATCACCGCCATCACACAGCCGCCGAGCATCATACCCAGCAGAAAGAATAACAGTTCGCTCATAGAATCATCTCCATTTCTTCCGATTCGTCCTCGCCCATATCGTCTGCCGAGGTGATGTTGACGTACTCCCCGATGACGCCAAGGGCTTGGTAATAGCTGCCCGATTCTCGGACGCGGTCAAGCATTTCCTTCGCCTGCTCGTCAAGCCCCGCGCGGCGCAAGGTTTGAGCGGCAATGCCCATCAGGTTGAAAATGTTGCCGTCCTGCCCAATGAGGGGACAGTCCGGCTTTTGCGGTTCCTGTTCCGCCGGGAGAAATCCGCCGAGACAATTCAGAACATAATCCGAAAGCCATGTGCCGCCGAAATTCCCGTGAGTCTGTACTCGCCACATCGAAAGTTTCCCGACGTCAATTTTTACATCGTCGCTGAACGGAAACAGCAGACAGGTCAGGCCGTCATGCTTGAAGGTGGAGCAATCGTGGAACCTTGTACCGTCCTGAAGAATGCCGTTCTCTGTCAGAAGGTTATTGATTCCCTCCACCCACTCGTCAAGGTTGCCGCCGCAGCCTTGCAGGATCAAACCTTCATCGTGCCACATCCGGCGCAGTTCCTCTGTAGTGATGGATTTTACGCTCATAGCCGCAGATCCCCCATTTCGTTGTTTTGTTCCTCCGGTTCAAACTCGCCGCGCGTATATTCTCCGAAGGTGATCGTCTGTCCGAGAAAGTTCGGCGCGGTTTCATCGGTGAAGGCAATAGATCCCTTTTCCCCAAAATCAATGGGCGTGTCCGTAATGACGGAGCCTCCACAGTTGGCGTTTCCACGCGGCTCTATGGCGGCAAAACCATCCCCATCATCCGCCCGGCGCAGATAATAGCAGGATAGCCCCTCCGGGATATCCTCCGCGGTCATTCTTCCTTTGGAAAACAGCGCGGGCTTGCCAAACAGTTCGATCAGCTCATATTCTTCCATTTCCATATTGATATATTTTGTCCCCGCCGCGTTGAGCGTGAGACTCAAATCGCTGGCGTCATAGTCCCATACGGACAGCGCGAACTCGGTTGACTGTACATCCCCCTCCGGATAGTATTCCTCAACCCGTTCTCCGCCTTGATAGATATGCCGTCCGCAATTGACGCCGATATCCTCATCCGCCCACTCATGCTCAAAAGTGATTCGCGGATACATCCGCGCCAGCTTTTCCAAAATGGGGCGCGGTGCGGACCACGCAGTTTGAAAACGCAGTTCGTTGCTTTGTCCCTCCCCCGCGTTTTCGCTCATACCATACGCGTTCCACTTCGTGCCCCAATGGGCGACGCTCCATTCATACCATGTGGGAGCGCCGTATTCACGGATGTTTTCATACGCCTGTTTCCCAAGCTCCCATTCTTCCGGGGTGATGGTTGGCTTTTGATCCAGATACTCCTTTTCGCTTTCCGCTTCCGATTTCAGGAAGTCCCGGTAGGCGTTCAGCCCCCGGTCGGTCTTGCTGCCGCATTCAATATGAAGGGACGGCGGCATGGGAATGATTTTTTCAAAGTCCACGCTTCCGAGGCCATATTGGTCGCTTTTGACCGCCTCCAGAATTTCTTGTACCCTTTTTTCATCGCCTTGCAGTCGGACGATGTTCTGTACATGGTTCGGCATAATAACTTTACTCCTTTTCCTTTTAATTTTTTATTGCCTTGTGGAAAGCGCCAGCGCGATCCCGCGCAGGACATAGTCCACACAGGGAATCGCCACGCTGTTGCCCAGCGCCTTATACCGTGCGGAATCCGAGGCGGAGGGGACGTCCGTCCAGCCGTCTGGAAAGCCTTGCAGCCGTTCGCATTCCAGCGGGGTCAGCCGGCGAATGAGACGGCAGTTGTCCATGCCGGATTCTGTCACCAGGTTTTCACTTCCGCCGCCGTGATCTCCGCCCTGCGCGCGGAGGGTTGAACAGCCCGGTGTAAAATTGGCGAACTGGCTTTGTCCGAAAACCTCCGCGTCGCAGACCAAATCCGTCGCGTCTTTACATTGCCTGGCGCTTTGGGTACCCGCGACAGAATCATCTTTGAACGCGTCTACCCGCTGGCGGCTGAATACGGCATGGTGGTCGGTGGCTGTAAGGGTGTAGGCGATATTCTCTTGATAGCCTGATCCGTTGCCGCCGTTTTGGGGTTGACGGTCGATGGTATTGCCGGCGATGCAAAGAACGGAATCCTGATCCACACGCGGGCCGGTGTAGCGGGCGTCGATACCGTGATTTTCATAGACCAGGGGCTGATGCCCGTGTTCCTGCGCGCGAAGCGTTCCGGATACATTGAGGCTGCAATCCATGACATTGCCTCCTTGGTCGTTGAGGCAGATAATGCTCGGCACCATATTCGTTCCGCTTTCGGCGGCTTTCAGCGTAGGCGCGATTTCTTCCGAATAGCCGACCCCACCGGCGGACGGAGCTGCTCCAGCGTGGAAACCGGCAGCGATGAATGTCTGCTGCTTCACGCTGGGGTGAGCGCACAAAGCGCCTGCCACATCATGCAGATCTCTGACCTCATCCCGCTGGTTCGCCGCGAACGCGGTGGGCTTTCCTCGCGCGCTGCCATCCGGCGAAATAAACCCCGCCTGTATTTCCAGCGCCCGTTTCAGCTTTTCGGGCAATTCCTTGCCCCGCTCATCCGCCCGGCGCAGAATTCCCCGACAGGCTTTCTTGGTCAAATAGTATCTGCCCGGCACGGCTTCCTGCAAAGTCCGCGACAAGGAAGATCCTTTTTCTTCTCTGGGCGACACCCCAGTATTGAGCGTCAAGGCATCGCCACGCCAGGGAGAACGTGTCTCCCAATACGATTCGCCCAGCAGATTCCCAGCGCCCGGTGTCAGGTCGAGGAACTGATACGGAAGGTATCGCAATTCGGACGGTTTCTTCGAGGACAATCCGGAAGTCTTCGCCTTTTGGCTCTCCGCTGGAAAAAGCTCCGGGGACATTTTCCCACACCATGAATCGAGGTCTAACAGCGTAAGCTGTCCGTCCGCGCTGTTCATCCGCGTCTCTCATCTCCTTTACAAGGCGTATTTGCTCCAAAAAAAGACCGGAGCGTTCTCCGGCAAGCCCGGCTCTCGCTCCGGCAACAGAAAGGTCTTGACACGGGCTGCCTCCGCAGACGATGTCCACCGGTGGCAGCTTCGCTCCGTTTAGCTTTGTGATGTCGCCCACAGGAACCATATCGGGGAATCGCAGCCGTGTTACCTCCATGGGGAAAGCTTCAATCTCGCTTGCCCATACGGGAACGATCCCATTGCGCGCCGCCGCCAGAGGGAAGCCGCCGATCCCGTCAAACAAACTTCCCATCGTAAGCGACTCCATTCCTCTACCACCCTACATCCGCATAACGGGGCCCATGTCTTCGTCCTCGGTTTCTTCTTCGTCCTCCCATTCCGTATCGTCTTCCTCGATTTCCTCGTCCTCGTCGGACACGCCCTCACAGTCGCCCACAGCGGCGTTTTCCTCCTGCCAGGCGGGTACTTCCTCGTCCTGCCTGTCAGCGGCTTCAAACGCCTCCCTGTGGGCTTCACGCTCGGTCAGATCCCGCTCGATCTCCCGTTCAATCAGGCCGACCACGAATTCTTTCTGCGACATTCCGTTCCGGTGGAGATAGTCCTTGATCTTCTGAAACAGATCCTCCGGAACCTGAAACGCCAGGGTTCTCATTTTTTCCATGTTCTGTCCTTCTTTCTGATTCATTTTCGGATGAAGCTCGTCATCCAGAGCCAGGGTGACGAATTCCGCCATCGTCATCCCGTGGTCCTTCAGGTACTGACTGACCTCGGCGTGGAGGCCGGCGTCGATTCGTACCGTGATTCCTTTTTTCTCGCCGTCAGGCATGACGCTCGTCTCCCCTCATATAGTTTCTGAATGCTGCCTCAACGATTTCCTCCACCGACAGCCCGGTTTCGGCGGCGTAGAGCAGAAGCGGCTCTACAAGCCGCGCTGGAATTTCGATTTCCTTTTCCATAGGCGCCTCACATCCCCATGACCGGACCGCCTTCTTCCTGGGTCAGATCCTCGTTCTGTTCTTCCGCCAGTTCCGCGTCGGTGAGCTTGCGGAAGCTATCCTCTCCGGGGCACAGGCCGAGGGAGCGGCCATTGTCAAAGGCGCAGTGTACCGTGCCGATATCATCGACAAACCGAACCGTCCCCCGCGTATGGTCCTCCACCGGTCGGGGGTCGTCTCCCATGCGCAGAAGCAAAACCCGCGTTCCGGGCGGATAGGCCTCCTTGTACCGTTCCGCCTGTCGATGTAGACGTTCCCATGCGTTCATTCTGTTTTCCTCCTTGTTTGTTTCGGTCATTTGGTTTTCCTGACCATATAGTTCGATTGTGTACAGGACGCTGCCGTCGTTTTTTCGGCGATTCAATACCTGTATTTCCGATCCCTTGAAGCGGTAGTCGGACGCCTTTTCAAAATCCGTGCGGAACCCCTTTCCATAATTGCATTTCGAGAATGGATGCTCCGGCTGGTCCTTGATCTTGGCGTAAAAGGCGTTGGTCTGTACCTCCGTAACGACGCGCGTTAGCCCAACGATATCCGGATGATTTTGGTGGAAGGTAGAAACAAATTCCGTTCCGACTTGGATATGCCGTTTCAGGTCGGCAAGATT
>CANQXH010000089.1 GCA_947627745.1 uncultured Oscillospiraceae bacterium | reverse complement strand
TCGGTATAGGGAAGGTAGGGCTTGACGTCAAAAATGGGCGTCCCGTCCATCAGATCGGCTCCCGCGACCCGGAGGACTGTTCCAAATTCCGGGCGCTTCTCCACACCCAGCAGCCGGACGCTGGACAGGCCCAAAAAATTGGGCCGGAAGGGGGACCGGGTGGCGAAGACTCCCATCCTGGTATTGCCCCCCAGCCGGGGCGGCCGCACCGTGGGAGACCAGCCGGGCCAGACCGCCTGGGAAAACTGCCAGATCAGCCACAGATGGGAGTACCCCTCGATGCCTCGCAGGGCGTCGGGGTTTCGGAATTCGGGGGTGAAGACCACCAGTCCCTCCGCCTCCTCCACCAGCCCGCTCTGCCGGGGAATGCCGAATTTCGCGGAAAAGTCGCAGCGCATATGGGCGATCACTTGCAGTTCCATCATGCCCTCGCTTTCCGAAAACACAGGCTCACGGCGAAAATGACGGCCAGGGTCAGCGATATGGAGGCCCCCGCCGAAGCGCCTAAGTAATAGGACGCCGTCAGCCCTCCGATCCCCGCCGCAAGGGCAAAGAGAACGGAAAAGCCGTGGTATTGCTTGAGATTCCGGGACACATTCCTGGCCGCGGCGGCAGGCAGCACCAGTAGAGAATTGAGGATCAGCAGCCCTACCCAGGAGATGGCCAGGGTCACCACCACCGCTACGGCGGCGGTAAAGGCCCCCTGGACCAGCTCCACCGGCACCCCCCGGGAGGAGGCCAGCTGGGGATGGACGGCGGCCAGAGTCAGGCGGTTGCCCATCAGCACCCAGAAGATGCACACCGCCAGCAGCACCAGCGCCAGCATCCCGATCTCACCGGGGGTGACGGAGAGGATGTCCCCGATCAGATACTTATTGTACTTGGTAAAGCTCCCGCCGCCGGCGGTGGCGATGAAAATGCCCAGGGCCACGGCGGTGCTGGAAAACACACCGATGAGGGTGTCGGCGGTCTGATGGCTCCGGCTCCGAACAAAGGAAAATAGAATCGCGAACCCCAGGGCGAAGAGTACCGCTGCCCAGGTGGGGCTTGCCAGGCCGCAGATGGCCCCGATGGCGATGCCGGTAAAGGCGGCGTGGCCCAGGGCGTCGGAAAAGAAGCTCATCCGGCCGGTGACGATCATGGTGGAGGTCAGGCCGAACAGCGGGGCCATGAGCAGCACTGCCAGAAAGGCGTTTTTCATGAAGTCCCAGTGGAGCATTTCCCAAGGCTGGGCGTCCAGCAGGGCATACCAGAGACTCACGTGGATCCCTCCTTCCGGTGGAACACCCGGGCAAATTCCGGGCTGCTCAAAACCTCCTCCGCCGTCCCCTGGCACAGCACCCGGCGGTCGATCAGCACCACCTGGTCGGCATACCTAGGCAGGAGGGAAAAGTCGTGGGTGGTCATCAAAATGGACAGGTCATAGGTCCGCCGCAGCTCGTCCAGCATGTCCATCAGAGTAGCCATGCCCTCCACGTCTACGCCGGACAGCGGCTCGTCCAGAATCAGAATATTGGGCACCGGCTCCAGCGCCAGAGCCAGCAGCACCCGCTGCAGCTCCCCGCCGGAGAGGGACCCCACCCGTTTCTTTATCAGCTCCTCCCCATGGACCCGGGCCAAGCTCCGCTCCACGGTCTCCCGCATTTCCCGGGAAAGGCCCAGGAAGGCGGGCCGGCGGCTCATGCAGCAGGCGAACAGATCCTCCACGCTGACCGGATCTCCCGGATCAAAGGCCGGGCTCTGGGGCACATAGCCGATCCGGGGCGGATGGCGGTGCCGCTGGCCGGGGACGGAGAACTGAATGGCCCCGGAATATGCCCGCTGGCCCAGGATGGCCTTGAGGACGGTGCTTTTGCCCGCCCCGTTGGGACCGATCAGAGCCAGCAGCTGGCCGCAGTGGACGTGGAGGTTCACGTCCTCTAAAATACGGTCCGTGCCGATGGTCACGCTGACATTTTGCAGCTTCAGGCAGCAGGAATCGCCGCAGCTGCCGTGGTGGGGTCCGGTGATCATGTGTATGCCTCCCGAATGGTGTCGATGTCGTGGTATAGGGCATCAAAGTAGCTGTCCCCGGCCATGGCCATGTCCAGGGAAAAAATAGGTACGCCCGTTTCCCGGGAAATGATCCCCGCCGCCGCGGCGCTGCCGTTCACTTCCACGAAGATCGCGGGGAGGTTTTCCGCCTCCACAATGCCGGACAGCTGGATCAGCAGGGCCGCCGGGGCCTCGCTGCCGGATTCCTCTTCGATGGAGGCCAGCACATTCAGACCAAAGTCCCGGGCAAAATAGGAAAAGCCGTCGTGGAAGGGGAGGATCCCCTTCCGCTCAAGCGGCGCCAGGGCCTCCCGGCCGTAGTCCTCCAGCGCGGTCAAATCGGAGAGCAGGGAGGCCAGATTGTCCTGGAAGACAGACTCCCAGGCGGGATACCGGGCGCACAGGCCGTCGCAGATATTTTGGGCCATCTGCCGGGCACAGGCAGGGGAGAGCCAGATATGCGGATCCGGCTCCCCATCCGGGCCTAGCAGAAGCTCGATGCCCCGCGAGGCATCCAGCACTTCCTCCGCCGCCTCCAGAGGCAGAAAATCCTCCAGTCCCACCCCGGAGATCACCACCAGCTCCGCTCGCTCCAGGGTCCGCAGCTGGGCCACGCCCAGGGAATAGTCGTGCAGGCAGGAAACAGGCTCTGTGACCAGCCGGGCGACGGTAATACCGGCGCCTTGGCACAGCCGGGCGGTGAACTCGTACACCGGCAGGGTGGTGGCGGCCACCTGGGCCGCCGGAGCCGCCTGGCAGCCGGACAAAAGCATGGCAAGAATTAAAAATAGGGCGATTTTTTTCATGAGAATCCCCCAAAAACCAGATAATTCTATATTCAATATACCATAACTGTCAAGTGGCAGAAAAAATCCCCCCAAAAATGGGGGGATCGCTCAGGGCTGCTCCAGCCAGGCGCCGACCTTCGCTTTTGCCAGGCGCTGGATATCCTCCACAGGATAGGGGGAGGCGGGACCGCCCCGGAGGTAGAGGAAGTAGAGACCGCCAGGGGTCTGGTAGAGAGACTCCTCATAACCGGCAGGGTCGCCGAAGTAACCCTGGGTATGTTTTTTGATCAGGGTGGCGGATTCGGTGTCGTACTCCCGCTTGCAGATGGTTTTTTTCATAGGATAGACCTCCTTTTCCGAGTCTTTGCCTATTATACAGATTTTCCCGGGAAAATCAAGCCTGATTTTGGGGAATAAAGAATTATTGTCCAAAGCGCGAAAAATGATACCGCCGGAACCATAAAAATCAGAGGAATAATCAGAAAAAGCCGGGCGGTTCCCAAGAATATCCGTTGACGGAGGCGGGAATCCCGGCGATTTTTCTTTACTTTCGCCTGGGGGCGTGGTATGATGGAACCGGTGATGATGATGAAGCTGCTCTATGCCGAGGATGAACCCGCCCTCTCCCAGGCTGTGGTGGAGGCCCTGCGCTATTACAATTTTACGGTGGACCCGGTCTACAACGGCAATGATGCCCTGGATTACGCCCTCCTTGGGGGCTATGACGGGATCATTCTGGACATCATGATGCCGGGAAAGGATGGCCTGGAGGTGCTGCGGGCACTGCGGGCCGCCGGCTCCGCCGTGCCGGTGCTGCTGCTCACCGCCCGCTCCCAGGTGGAGGACCGCATCCAGGGCCTGGACCTGGGCGCCGACGACTATCTGCCCAAGCCCTTTGCCATGGCGGAGCTGCTGGCACGGGTGCGGGCCATGCTTCGCCGGAAGGAGAGCTTTTCTCCCAGCTGTCTGCGCTGCGGCGAGATTGTCCTGGACCGGAACGGCTGCACCCTCTCTGGGGGCGGGCAGAAGTTCCTGCTCTCCAAGCTGGAATTTCAGATCATGGAGCTTTTGATGCTGAATCAGGGCCGGTATCTCTCCACCGAGGAGATCCGGACCAAGGTTTGGGGCTATGACTCCGACGCGGAGGTGGGCGTGGTGTGGGTGTACATCTCCTATCTGCGCAAACGCTTGGCGGCCCTGGGCGGCGGGGCGGAGATTCGGGTCCGGCGGAATTTGGGCTATACCCTGGAGGCGAAGAAATGATCCGGCAGCTGAAACGGAAATTTATCGCCACGGCCATGTTGGCGGTGTCGGTGCTGCTGATCGTGCTGCTGGGGGTGTTCAATGGGCTGAACATTGCCGCCACCGCTAGCCAGTCCGGGCAGCTCCTGGAATCCCTGGCCCGGGAGGAGGCGCTGCCCATGCCGGGGCAGGGCCGGTTCCCGCCCTTCTTTGCCGCGCCGCCCACGGACAATGAGCGGCGGGGCGCGGCCTATTTTTCCCTCCGAGTCAGTGAGGACGGCGTTATTTTGCGGCTGGACCTCAGCCGGATTGAAAACCTGACGGAGCGGGAGGCCATCGCCCTGGCCCAGAAGGCGGCGGACACCGGGAAAGCCGAGGGCCATGTGGAAAACTACCGGTTTTTGGCGGTTGCCGCCGGGCCGGGGGAATACTGCTTTCTGTTTCTGGACGTGACGTCCCAGCGCGCCGCGCTGCTGCGGGTGGGGCTTTTGTCGCTTCTGGCGGGGGCGGTCTGCTGGGCCGCCATGCTGCTGCTGGTGGCGCTGCTGTCCAAGCGGGCGATCCGGCCCATCGCGGAAAACTTAGAGCGGCAGCGGCAGTTTGTCACCGACGCCGGACATGAGCTGAAGACCCCCCTGGCCATTATCCAGGCCAACACCGAGGTGCTGGAGCTCCATCATGGCCAGAGTCCATGGAGCCGCACGGTGCTGGAACAGGTGGGGCGGATGACGATGCTTACCAATCATCTGCTGACCCTGGCCCGGGCGGAGGCCCCGGAGGGGCCGCCGCTGGAGGCGGTGGAGCTGTCCGAGATTCTCCAATCGGAGGTAGAGCCCTTTTCCCAGGTCTACGAGCGGCGGGCGTTGACGCTGAAGGCTGAGATCTCCCCAGGCGTCACCGTCCGGGCCAACCGGGAGCAGATCCGCAGTCTGGCGGAGATTCTGCTGGACAACGGCGCGAAATACGCCCTTCCCGGCACGGAGGTGGCCCTGACCCTGGAGAAAAAGGGCCGGGAGGCGGTGCTGACGGTGAAAAACCGCTGCGAAAAGCGGCCGGAATGCCCGCCTGAGGCCCTGTTCCGGCGGTTTTACCGGCCGGACAGCGCCCGGACCCAGTCCGCCGGGGGCCACGGCATCGGACTGGCCGCCGCCCAGGCTATTGTGACGGGCTTTCGCGGCAGAATCAAGGCGGCTTATTGGGGGGAGGACGGAATTTCCTTCACCGTCACGCTGCCATTGGAATAAACGAAGCCCCGGGAGGCGCCAAACGGCGCCTCCCATTTTGTTTACAGACAGGCCATCCTTTTCTAAGCCAAAATTAAGGCAGAGACGCTATACTTGTATTCCAGAAACGGAGGGAAGTCCATGTATCGCCAGGAATGGAAGATCGAGATCGACCCCGGGGATCTGTGGGAGCTGCGGCAGCGGCTGGGGGCAGTCTGCCAGCCCGATCCCCACGGGAAAAACGGCGCCTATCAGGTCCGCAGCCTTTATTTTGACACCCCGGAGGATACCGCCCTGTGGGAAAAGCTGGATGGGGTCAACCGCCGGGAAAAATTCCGCCTGCGGTACTATGGCCAGGACCTGTCCTATCTCCAACTGGAAAAGAAGGAGAAAATCGGGGGCCTTTGCCGCAAGACCCAGGAGCCGGTGACGGCGCGGCAGGTACAGTGTCTGCTCTCGGGGGAGTGGGACTGGATGCTGTCCGCGGGGGCGCTTTCGGCGGAGCTGTACAGCAAAATGGCGGCGTCCCTGCTCCGGCCCAAGGTGCGGGTGGACTACACCCGGGAAGCCTTCCTATATCCCGCCGGGAACGTTCGGGTCACCTTGGACACCGGGATCCGGGCGGGCTACGAGACAGACCGGTTTCTGGACCCGGCGGCGGTCGCGCTGCCCGCTGGGGAGGCGCCGGCGCTGATGGAAATCAAATTTGACGCCTTTCTGCCGAATATCATCCGAGACGCCGCGGCGCTGACGGGAAGAAGAGCGTCGGCCTTTTCTAAATACGCGCAATGCCGGATCTACGGCTAATAAGGAGGTAATACTATGACATTCAGCGACATTTTCAAATCCAGCTTTCTGGAAAACGTCACCTCGGTAAGCCTGCTGGACATGGCTTTGGCCCTGATTCTGGCTTTCGGAATGGGCGTATTCATTTTTCTGGTGTACAAGAAGACCTACACCGGCGTGCAGTATTCTTCCAGCTTCGGCGTGACCCTGATCGCCCTGACCATGATCACCACCCTGGTGATTCTGGCGGTCACCAGCAACGTGGTGCTGTCCCTGGGCATGGTAGGCGCGCTGTCCATCGTCCGGTTCCGCACCGCCATCAAGGAGCCTTTGGACATCGCGTTTCTGTTCTGGTCCATTGCCGTGGGCATTGTGCTGGCGGCGGGCCTGATCCCCCTGGCGGTGATCGGCAGCGTGGTTATTGGAATCATTCTGCTGGCATTCGTCAACCGGAAGCCCCAGGGACAGCCCTATATCCTGGTGCTCCGCTGCGATGGCTACGACAGTGAGACTGCCGCCCGGTCCTATCTGGACAAAATGACCCGCCGCTGCGCCGTCAAGAGCAAGACCGCCCAGGCCGGTTCTGTGGAGTTGAACCTGGAGGTCAGTTTGAAGGATGGCAATACCGACTTTGTCAACATCCTGTCCCAGATGAAGGGGGTCCGCAGCGCCGTGCTGGTGAGCTACCATGGGGACTACATGGGATAAGGAGGCAAGCGGTGGCCAGTCATAAGTATATTGACGGGATCTGCTGGGGGATCGTGGCGCTGACCCTGGCGGTGACGCTGCTGTTTATGAATGGGAAGGCCTTGGGGTTGACCGCCGTTGCCCCGGAGGGGGAGGACGAAATGTTCACCGCCAACGACCTGACGGCGGATTACGATCGATCCGCCGCCACCCGGATCAGCCTCAACGGAGAGAGCGCCCAAGTCCAGGGTAACGGAGCCTATTTCTACCAGGGAGACGTGTATATCGTCAGCCCCGGAAAATATGTCCTCTCTGGCACCCTTGACGATGGCAGCGTGATCGTCCAGGCGGAAGGGGACGACAAGATCTGGCTTTATCTGGATGAGGTTGATCTATTCTGTCAGGACGGGGCGGCTCTGGACATTGAACAGGCGGGGAAGGTGTTCATCACCCTGGGCGACGGAACGGTGAACCGGCTGTCCTCCGGGGAGAGCTATTCCCAGGAGGTGGTTTCCGCCGGGATCGACGGAACGGTCTACTCCCGGGACGATCTGACCATTCAGGGCGCCGGGCAGCTCGCCGTGGAGGGGACCTACTGCCACGGCATCGTGTGTAACGACGACCTGGTGATCACCGGGGGGCGCCTGGATATCCAGGCGGCGCAGGACGGCCTCCATGCCAACGACAGTGTCCGAATCCGGGAAGCGGACGTCACCATCCGTGCCGGGGACGACGGCGTGACCGCTCAAAATGACGAGGAAACCGGCTTTTTCTATATGGAATCCGGCAGCCTGGTTGTTTCCGAGTGCTATGAGGGGATCGAGGCTGTCCGCGTCACCGTGGCCGGGGGAACATTGGATCTCACGCCCACCGACGACGGCATTAACGCCACCGGTAGGGGGGAGGCGGGTTACATCCGTATCAGCGGCGGGGATATCCGTATTTGCAATGCCACGGGCCGGGACGCCGACGGCTTGGATTCCAACGGCAGCATCTATTTGGAAGGCGGCAGCGTCTTCATCAGCCTCAACGGCCAAGGAGCCAACCTGGCCATTGACTACGGCAGCGAGTACGGCGGGGTCTGCCGGATCGACGGCGGGACCCTCCT
>CANQXH010000088.1 GCA_947627745.1 uncultured Oscillospiraceae bacterium | reverse complement strand
CCATGATCATCGGCGACCGGGCCATGGAGATCGTATCCTCGGGGCCGGTTCCTCGGCAAATTATGCCGACGCCATCAATCGGCTGGCGGCCGACCTGCCGGCGGATGTGCGGGTCTTTGATCTGGTGACCCCCAACTCCGGCGAGTTTTACTCCCCGGCGGATATGCACACCGGCAGCCACAGCCAGGGGGACATGATCGATCTGATCTATTCCAAGCTGGACAGCCGGGTCACGGCGGTGGACGCCTATGACGCCCTGCTGCCCCATCTGGACGAGTATCTGTTCTTCCGAACGGACCACCACTGGACCGCCCTGGGCGCCTACTATGCCTATACCGCCTACTGTCAGGCGGCGGGGCTGACGGCCCAGGATTTAAGCAGCTTGGAGCAGGGCCAGGTGGCCGGAGGCTTTCTGGGTTCGCTGTACACGGCCACATCCGCCTATCCCCAGAGCGACGCCCTATACAATCATCCGGACACGGTCTACTATTACAGGCCGGGCGTTTCTACGGACATGACCTTCTACGAAACGGCGGATATGTCCGAGCCTCAGACCTATCTGAGTACCGTCAGCTACGTCGGCGAAGACGTACAGAATAAATACCTTTGCTTCCTGGGCGGCGACCACCCCATCACCGTGATCGAGACCGGCGCCCAAACCGGAAAGACCTGCCTGATCATCAAGGAGTCCTACGGCAACGCCTTCACGCCCTTCCTGACCCACAATTACAGCCGGGTTGTGGCTCTGGATCCCCGGGAGTTCAACGGGGAGGGGGAGGAGTCCCTGAAGCTGGCGGAGTTTGTAGAGCGGATGGGCGTGGACGATGTGCTGTTCCTCAACTATCCCATGTCCGCCAACTCGGAGAGCTATTTGCAGCACCTACTGGGCCTTTTGTAAGGCAGTAAAAAATTCCTCCCCGTCCGGGGAGGAATTTTTTGGAAATTACATCTTTTCCGGGGCCGTGAAGCCCAGCAGGTTCATGCCCTGCTCCAGGACCCGCTTGGCAAGTCCGATCAGGGCGACGGAGCCGGCCTGGAGGTCCTTGTCCTCCTGGTCTAAGATCCGGGTCTCGTGGTAAAACCGGTTCACCGCTCCCGCCAGATCGTACAGATAGGCGCACAGCACGCTGGGGCAGGAGGCGGCCAGCGCTCCCTCCAGGGCCGGGCAGAACCGGGCGAGGAAGCGCATCAGGTCCTTTTGCGCCGGGCTGGCCGGGGCCCGAATGGGCAGGTCCTCCCAGGCGCCGAATTTGGACAGAATGCTCTTGACCCGCACCGTGGTGTAGAGCAGATAGGGCCCGGTGTTTCCCTCAAAGGCGGCAAAGCGGTCCATGTCGAAAATATAGTCCTTGGTGGGCTGATTGCTCAGATCTCCGTATTTGAGCGCCGCCATGGCGATGATCTTGGTGGTGGCGGGAGCATCCTCCGGGGCCACGATCCGGTTTTCCTCCACCTTTTTGCCCACGAAGGCCATGATGTCGGCGATCAACCGCTCTAAGCGCATGACGCCGCCGTCCCGGGTCTTGAAGGGCTTTCCGTCGGGGCCGTTCATGGTGCCGAAGCCCAAAAATTCCAGCTCTGTCTCCGGCTTCACAATGCCGCTTTTTCGGGCTGCCCGGAAGACCTGCTCAAAGTGGAGGCTCTGCCGCTTGTCCGCCAGATAGAGGATCTTGTCCGGGGCGAAATCCTGCATCCGCTGGACCATGGTGGCCAGCTCCGTGGTGTCGTAAAGCACCGCCCCGTCGGACTTGACCAGGATGCAGGGGGGCATCTCCTTCTTGTCCCCGGGCTCCGCCACGGGGAATACCAGCGCCCCCTCGCTCTCCACGGCGCAGCCGGAGGCTTTCAGGCGCTCCAGCATGGCGGGAATAAAGGGGTCCGCGTCGCTTTCCCCCAGCCAGGACTCAAAGTGAACGTCCAGCTGGTCGTAGATCCGCCGAATATCCGCCAGGGACACATTCATAATGTGCCGCCACAATGCCCGGTAGCCCCGCCGCCCCTGTTGAAGCTCGAAGGTGGCCTGGTGGGCCCGCTCGCCAAATTCCGGATCCACCTTTTTCCGGGCGGAAGCGGCAGGATAGATCTCCTCCAGCTCCGAAAGGGTGAAGGGGGGCTGGGCGGGGTAGTCCCCGGTAAAATCCGGGTCAAAATAGGGAAGGCCCGGTTCCTTTTCCCGGAGGCCCGCAATGATCAGGCCCATTTGCAAGCCCCAGTCCCCCAAGTGAACGTCTCCAATGGCACGGTAGCCGAAGAAGTTGTACAGCCGCTTCATGCTCTCGCCGATGATGGCGGAGCGGAGGTGGCCGATGTGCAGAGGCTTGGCAACATTGGGCCCGCCGTAGTCCACCACCACGGTCTTACCCCGGCCAGTCTTCTCCACGCCAAAGTCCGGAGCGGCGCGCATGGCCTCCAGATAGCTTTGCAGGAAGGCTCCGGAGATGTTGAGGTTCAGAAATCCGGGCTTCACCGCCTCCGCCAGATCGAAAATTCCCCGGTCCAGCTTGTCCGCCACCGCCTGGGCAATGACCATGGGAGCGCGGTGATAGACCTTGGCGGCGGAGAGGCAGCCGTTGCACTGATATTCGCACAGGTCCGGCCGGTTGGAGACGGTGACTCGCCCATAGGCGGGATCGTAGCCTGCCGCGGCAAAGGCCTCCGACACCTGCCGGGAGATGAGATCAAGCAATTTTTCCATCAGATTTTTCCTTTCTGTTCCGCCTGCCAGGCAAGATAATCGTCGAAGGTGCCGTAGCGGTCGATGATGGTGCCGTCGGGCTGGAAGGCGATCACCCGGTTGCACACCGAGGAGAGCATTTCATGGTCGTGGCTGGCCAGCAGCACCACCCCGGGGAAGGCGATCAGCCCCTTGTTCACCGCCTGGATGGATTCCATGTCCAGGTGGTTGGTGGGCTGGTCCAGCAGCACCACGTTGGCCCCGGAGAGCATCATTTTGGAGAGCATGCACCGGACCTTCTCCCCGCCGGAGAGGACCTCCACCGGCTTAAAGGCGTCCTCCCCGGAAAAGAGCATCCGGCCCAGGAAGCCCCGGAGATACACATCGTCCTTTTTGATGGAATACTGCCGCAGCCAGTCCACCAGCTCAGTCTTGCAGCCGTCGAAATAGGGGCTGTTGTCCTTGGGCAGGTAGCTGCGGGCGGTGGAGACGCCCCACTTGACGCTGCCCTCGTCGGGCTCCAGCTCCCCCATGAGGATTTGAAACAGGGCGGTCTGGGCCAGCTCGTTTTCGCCGACGAAGGCGATCTTGTCAGTGCGGCCCACATTAAAATAGACCTTGTCCAGCAGCTTCACCCCGTCTACGGTGATGGACACATCCTTCACAGTGAGGATGTCCTTCCCCAGCTCCCGCTCCGGCTGAAAGCCCACGAAGGGGTAGCGCCGGGTGGAGGCGGGCATCTCCTCCACCGTCAGCTTGTCCAGCAGACGGCGGCGGGCGGTGGCCTGCTTGCTCTTGGCTTTGTTGGCGGCGAAGCGCTGAATGAACAGCTGCAGCTCCTCGATCTTCTCCTGGTTGCGCTTGTTCTTGTTGCGGATCATGGCCTGGACCAGCTGGCTGGACTCGTACCAGAAGTCGTAGTTGCCCACATACATTTTGATTTTGCCGTAGTCGATGTCCACGATGTGGGTGCAGACGGTATTGAGGAAGTGCCGGTCGTGGGAGACGGCGATGACCATGCCGGGGAAGTCCAGCAGGAAATCCTCCAGAAAGTCAATGGACTCGATATCCAGGTTGTTGGTGGGCTCGTCCAGCATGACGATGTCCGGATTGCCAAACAGGGCCTGGGCCAGCAGCACCTTCACCTTCAGCCGGGGGTCGGTGTCCGCCATGCGGTCATAGTGGTTCTCCGTGGGCACCCCCAGGCCCTGGAGCAGGCGGGAGGCGTCGGACTCGGCTTCCCAGCCCCCCAGCTCCGCGAATTCCGCCTCCAATTCGGCGGCCCGGATGCCGTCCTCGTCGGAAAAGTCCGGCTTTTCGTAAATGGCGTCCTTCTCCTGGCGGACCTCGTAGAGCTTCCGGTTGCCCATGATCACCGTGTCCAGTACGGTGTATTCATCGTAGGCGTTCTGATTCTGCCGCAGGACGCTGATCCGCTGCCCCGGGGTGACGGAGATCTCCCCGGTGGTGGAGTCCAGCTCCCCGCAGAGGAGCTTCAAAAACGTGGATTTCCCCGCCCCGTTGGCGCCGATGACGCCGTAGCAGTTGCCCGGCAAAAATTGCAGATCCGCATGCTGGAACAGCCACTGCCCGCCGAACTGCATCCCCAAATTGGATACTGTGATCATACTGCCTCCTGGTTTTCACATTTATCAGGCCCATTCTACCACAGAATTGTGAAGTTTCAAAGAACTTTTTTCCAGGGGACTTGCATTTTTCAAAATCCGCGCTATAATAAATTAGCACTCAGAATGAATGAGTGCTAAAACAAACAAAGGATGTGCTTCGCGATATGGAAAAGCAGCAATTCAAGGCCGAATCCCAGCGGCTGCTGGATCTGATGATCCATTCGATCTATACCCATCAGGAGATCTTCCTCCGGGAGATCCTCTCCAACGCCAGCGACGCTATTGACAAGCTGGCCTATACCGCCCTGACCGACGACAAGGTGGCCGTGGACCGGGACGGCTTCGCCATCACCATCGCCCGGGACCCAGACAGCCGGACCCTCACCGTCTCCGATAACGGCATCGGCATGGACAAGGCCGAGCTGGAGGAAAACTTGGGCACCATCGCCAAGTCCGGCTCCCTGGGCTTCAAACAGGCCATGGAGAAAAACGAGGACGTGGACATCATCGGCCAGTTCGGCGTGGGCTTCTACTCCGCGTTCATGGTGTCGTCCAAGGTGGAGGTGGTTTCCAAAAAGTACGGTCAGGACCAGGCCTGGCGCTGGACCTCTGACGGCTCCGACGGGTACAGTATCGAGCCGGCCCAGCGGGACGGCGTGGGTACCGACGTGATCATGACCTTGAAGGAGGACACCGAGGACGAGAAATATTCCCGCTTCCTGGAGGAGTATGAGCTGCGGGAGCTGGTGCGGAAATATTCCGACTATCTGCGCCACCCCATCCGCATGGAGGTGACCAAGTCCCGGAAGAAGGCCGATTCCCCCGAGGACAAGCCCGAGTACGAGGACTACACCGAGATGGAGACCCTGAACACCATGGTCCCCCTCTGGCAGCGGAACAAGAAGGACGTGACCCAGGAGGAGTACGACAGCTTCTACCGGGAGAAATTCTATGACTACAACAAGCCCCTGCGGGTGATCCATTCCAGCGCCGAGGGCGCGGTGTCCTTCAAGGCTCTGCTCTATATCCCCTCCAAAGCGCCCTTTGACTTCTATACCAAGGACTATAAGCGGGGCTTGCAGCTTTATTCCAGCGGCGTGATGATCATGGAGAACTGCGAGGAGCTGCTGCCGGAACACTTCCGCTTCGTCCGGGGCGTGGTGGACAGCCAGGACCTGTCCCTGAATATCAGCCGGGAGATGCTCCAGCACAACCGGCAGCTGACCATCATCGCCCGGAACCTGGAGAAGAAAATCAAGTCCGAGCTGACGGACCTGCTGGAAAAGGACCGGGAGAAGTACGAGGAATTCTACGCCGTCTTCGGCCGCCAGCTGAAATACGGCACGGTTTCCGACTACGGCGCCCACAAGGACGCCTGCCAGGATCTGCTGCTGTTTTACAGCCAGAAGCAGGGCAAGCTGGTGACCTTGAAGGAGTATGTTTCCGCCATGCCCGAGGGCCAGGAGAAGATCTACTATGCCCCCGGCGAAAATAAGGACCGCTTATCCAAGCTGCCCCAGGTGGAGACCCTGGCCGCCAAGGGCTACGACACCCTGCTCTTTACCGAGGACGTGGACGAGTTCGTGCCCCAGACCCTGATGACCTACCAGGAGAAGAGCTTCTGCAACGTCTCCACCGAGGACCTGGGCCTCAAGACCGAGGAGGAGAAGAAGGAGGCCGAGGCCAAGGCCCAGGAGTGGAAGGGCTTTTTGACCTTCGTGAAGGAGAGCCTGGGCGACCAGGTGAAGGAGGTCCGCCTGTCCGACGACCTGGGCAGCCATCCGGCGGCCATGGTTCCCGACGCGGGGATGAGCTTCGAGATGGAGAAGTATATGCGCCGGGTGAACCCGGAGTTTGCCTACCCGGTGGGCCGGATCCTGGAGCTGAACCCTGCCCATCCGGCGGTGGAAGCCATGCGCCTCGCCATGACCGAGGACCCGGT
This sequence comes from uncultured Oscillospiraceae bacterium, assembly GCA_947627745.1. Taxonomy (GTDB): domain Bacteria; phylum Bacillota; class Clostridia; order Oscillospirales; family Oscillospiraceae; genus Faecousia. The sequence continues at coordinate 2,133 of CANQXH010000088.1, read as the reverse complement.
GAAGGCCAAGGACTATGCCCAGCTTCTGTGCTGCCAGGCCCAGCTCATGGCGGAGCTGCCCCTGGAGGACCCGGCGGCCTACACCGCCCTGGTCTGCAAGCTGCTGTTTTGAGTGAAACGCTCCGCTTTTTAATGGAGTTTTGTGGAAAAATGGGGCCAGGCGATGCGCCTGGCCCCAAGATTTTGATCGAATTCATTTACATCATGGCGTCGTCCTTCAGTACTTCGGCCAAGGAAATCTTGCGCACATTCCGCCATGCTAGAAAATACGCCAGCGCTACGGAGCCGAAAATCGCCAGCATGAACAGGAGAATGGGAATATAAGGCGCTTCCGCCAAAAATTCTCCCGCGTCCATATAGCTCATCCGCAGCATCGCTCCGACTGCGACGACCACGATCGGAATACTGAGCAAAACCGGCCGTCCGGCAATGACCATCGCCTCGATGCGGAACATTTTTCCCAGCTCCTTCGGCGTCAGTCCTACCGACAGATACCTGGCAAATTCCCGCCTCCTTTGGCGTACAAATCCGAACGTGTTGGAAAGCACATTTCCAACGCCGATGATTGCCAGCAGGACGCAGAAACCGCCGAAGAAGGCCATCATTCCCTGTATCTGTGTGGTATTTGTTTTGTATTCCTGAATTCGGTTTTCCTGTTCAACCGTAAAGCTTCCGTTGAGAAGCCCCGCTATTTCATCCTGTAAGATATTCAGCTCATCCAATGTCACGTTTTCTCTGCCACGGACGCAAATGCAGCTGTCTTCCTCCGTTCCTCCGATTTGCCCCTTGATCTCTCTCCATAAGGACACAGGAACGAAGTGCACCAGCTCGTAATAGTCCAGTTTTGCATATTCCTCCCTTAAAACGGGAACCTCCCGCGTATAGGAAAGGACAGGGATCTCCGCCGCCGTTTCCGTATTACCGGAATTTCTCAAAACGCTCACTGTCTTTTCGCCTTTTATATAAGGCATGAAAACAGGATGCCGGAAGTCCGGATTTGTCACATCACGGATCTGATTCAGAATTACCGCGCCGTCGAGCCGTGGCGCGATGCCGATCTGCCGGCAGTATGCGGCAAAGCTTTGATCGTCCAGAATAACGATCGGCGCGTTTACAAGCCATCCGCCATCCACTCGCGATACTTCGCTTGCGGGAGCCCCCGAGAACCCGCCGAAGGATCGCGTCTCGTCGCTCATTTCTTCCTCGGTAATGATCCTTTTCGCGGAAGCCCTCTGATAAACAATGGCGCTTTTGATACCGTCAAGTGCCTGGACAGCCGCCGCTTCTTCAAAATTGTCTACATCTGTATCTTGAACGGTGACCATGATATCCCATACGCCCTGATACCGCTCAAAATAGGTTTCCCTTGTGCTGATGCTGGAAAGGGTAAAGAAGCACAGCATCAGCGCGAAGGCGAGGAATGAAAAGACAAACGAAAGAGAAGCGGTCCGCAGGGCTTTTCTCTGCGCTTTCAGCGCATTACCGGCCAATTCTCCCTCTACGCCAAACAATGCAGAGAGTAAACGGGCGCTTTTTTTGCGCTTGAGCCGCAATTCGCCGGTGTTTTTAATTGCTTCGAGGGGCGTCAGCTTGCTTAAACGCCGGGCCGGAAGCCATGCCGAAAACCATACCGTTAGGGCGGTCACAAGCAATGTCAGCACCAGAACCAGCGGATGGTAGCCAAATTCCGCCGGATGCCGTCCCGGGACGTCGGCGCCTAAGAGCGTGTTTGCCAGGCGCAGCACGCCCGCGCAGCCCGCGATTCCCATCAGATTTCCGGCGGCCACCGGCCCCGCGCACAGGACGGCCGCCTCCTGCAAAAGACAAGCCCGAATCTGTTTCGGCGTCGCTCCAATGCTGGAAAAAATGCCGAACTGATGGATCCTGGCGTTCATGGACACCGCGAAGGCATTGTGGATAATGACGATCAGCGAAAAGGACGCCGCCAGCGTGATCAGAATGAACAGCGGGAACAGCAGCCTGGGAGCCGTGTCGCCGGGACCGCGGATCAAATACATGGCCAGAAGCTCGTCGTTATAGACGATTCTTTCCTGCCCAATTCCGAGTTGTTCCGCGATATGGGGCGTATCTGAGAAAACAGCCGCTTTATCGCTGAAATAAAGATCTACTGTC
>CANQXH010000087.1 GCA_947627745.1 uncultured Oscillospiraceae bacterium | reverse complement strand
GGTACTGCGGGGGTGCTTTCTCTATGCCCTGTGCTGCGGAGGAGCGGCGAGCCTGGGCCTTTTCTTTGCCGCACCGGCGTTGGCAAGCCGGTGGATCGGGGACCCGGCGGCCCTGGGCGCCCTGCGGCTGTACGCCAGCTTCCTGCCGGTGATCTGCCTGTGCGGGTGCCTGACGGGGTACTTTACCGCCGCCAACCGGATCGCCTCCCTGGCGGCGGTGGAGGTGGCGGAACAGCTCTGCTCCATGGCGGTGACCATGACCGCCCTGACCCTCTGGGCAAAGAGGGATCCGGGCCTCTCCTGCCAGGCGGTGGTGCTGGGCAGCAGCGCCGGGTCGGTGCTGACCTTCCTGGCGCTGCTGATCCTGCGGCTCCGAGAGGGCCGCTGTCCAGGGGAGCCGATTCGAGTGGCAAGGCCCCTGCTGCGAACGGCGGTGCCCCTGGCCCTGGCGGATGATCTGAAATCCGGCATCTCCACCGCTGAAAATCTGATGGTCCCCAAGCGGCTGGCCCTCTATCCCGGGGAGGCGTCCCCGCTGGCGGCCTTCGGCATGGTCAGCGGCATGGTTTTCCCTGTGCTCATGTTTCCGGCGGCAATCCTGTTCGGCCTGGCGGAGCTGCTGCTGCCGGAGCTGGCTCGGTGCGCGGCGGCGGACAGCCGGCGCAGGATCCGGTACCTGGTGGGCCGAAGTCTCCGGGCCGCCATGCTCTACGGCTCCTTTTTCGCCGGGGTCCTGTTTCTGCTGGCCCCCGAGCTGTGCCAGGCCCTTTACGGCAGCGCCCAGGCGGGGCAATATCTGCGGTGGTTCGCGCCCCTGGGGCCCATGCTCTACTGCGACGCCATCACCGACGCCATGACCAAGGGCCTGGGCCAGCAGCGTGCCTGCGTGCGCTACAACATCCTCACCAATTCCATGGACGTGGCGTTGCTGTTCCTGCTGCTGCCGAAATACGGCATGGCCGGTTACTTTTTCAGCTTTCTAATCACCCATCTTTTGAATTTCATCCTCAGCCTCCGGCTGCTGCTGAAAATCAGCCGGTGCCGGATTGCCTTTCACATTCCCGCCTTTACCGCCGCCGCCACGGCCCTGGCCGTCCTGGCGGGGACCCGGGTGGCGCCCCCGGCGCTCCGGCTGCTGGCCTATCTGGCGGTCTGGGGCAGCTGCCTGGTCCTCTTTGGGGTGGTAAGCCGGGAGGACGCGGCCTGGCTCCGGGGACTGGTGAAGGGCACGCCCACGCTTGGGGCGGGCAAATGTCGAAAAAATTTAATTAACTCTCATAACAGACAGTAGATTTCTTCACATTTAGGTGGTATAATTGCCTATATCGAGTGGGCAACTGCTCGATAAATCTCAGCATGTGGAGGCGCGGAAAATGATGGATGAAAAAGAGATACGAAAGGCGAAGCGCGTCAATTATATCGCTTTCGGCATTGCGATCGTTGTGATCCTCGGGATCATCATTGCAGGCGCGATCGCAAGTAACGCAATTACTGTTTATGACCGGAATCACACATTCAGCACGTCCAAATGGCTGAACGACCCGGAAAATCGCACGGCAATCGTCAATGATCTACTCAAAAAGCACGAACTTGTTGGAATGACTGAGGAAGAGGTCATCGCGCTGTTGGGAGAGAACAATAACGACTACGGAGCATTTAATGCTGAAGGCCGTTATGTGTACTACTTGGGGCTGGATCAGGGGTTTCCCATCGACTGCCAATGGCTGATTCTTGATTTTATGGACGGCGTTGTTTCCAAGACCTTTATCGAAACAGATTGAGTAATCAATGCCCATTGAATATCGAAAGATTGACCGCCCGCGCGCCGGCTCCCCGGCGCGCGGGCGGTCTTTTCCTGTTTTACGGCGAACTGCCCCTGGGGGCGGCGCTTTATGCCAGGGGGTCGTAGGACTGGATATCCACGCAGGTTTTGCCGTCGAAGGTGAAGCGCATGACCCAGGGCTTATGAACCTTGACGATTAGGAATTGGTCATAGCCGAAGCTTGGGTCATAATAATTATATATTGTACACATGGCGGTGCCGTGGCTGCCGATGAGGATGTTCTTCCCCGGATATTGGTCCAAAACCCGGTCGATGGCCGCCACGTTCCGGGCCTGGACCTCCCGGAGGCACTCCCCGCCGGGCAGGCGATAGTCAAAGTCCATCCACTGATTGTGGGAGTAGGTGGTGAAGTCCATCTGGAGCCACCCGTCGGTGACCTTCCGCTCCCGGAAGTCCGGGACAAGCCCGATGGGCAGGCCCTTTTTCTCGGCAAATTCCGCCACGGTATCCACCGCCCGCTTATAGGGGCTGGACAGCACCAGATCGATGGATTTGTCCTCAAAAAACGCCGTCACCTTGGGCCGGTCGGCCAGGCCCTTGGCCGTCAGCTCCCGGTTCATATCGTCCAGGTTGTGGTAATTGGGCTGGCAGTGGCGGACAAAATAAAGCGTTGTCATGAAAAATCTCCTTATTATGGCCCCCGCCGGGCGGCAGGGGCCATGGTTGCGGTTGAAAACGCGGGGGTTAACGGGTACTCTTGTCGTAGGGGACGCCCTCGGCCTTGGGGGCGCGGGACTTCTTGGAGGTGAAGGCCAGGACCACCAGGGTGATGATGAAGGGCAGCATCCGATAGATATTGGGGTTGATGCCGATGTCCCGGAGGAGGTACACCCCGTCGCCATTGATATCGATGGTGGAGTAGGCGGCGGCGATGCACTTGCAGAAGCCGAAGAGGAAGGCCGCCAGGGCGGTGTTCAGGGGCTTCCAGTTGCCGAAGATCATCACGGCCAACGCCAGGAAGCCGAAGCCGGCCACGTCACCGTTGGACGAGCAGTTGGCGGTGGTCAGGGCGAAGGCAAAGCCGCCGATGCCCGCCAGGGCGCCGGAAATGGTGACGCCGGCATAGCGCATGACGTAGACATTGATGCCCAAGGAATCCGCCGCCTGGGGATTTTCGCCGCAGGCCCGGAGCCGAAGGCCGAACTTGGTCTTATACAGGATGATGGACAGCACCACATACAGCGCGATGCAGATGTAGGTGGTCAGGTAGAACTTGTCCAGGAAGGTGCCGCCCAGGACGCCCAGCTCCGCGCCCCGATCAAAGCCCAGATCGGTCTTCTTGATCATGAACCAGGAGGCAGCGTCGCCGGTGAACATGCCCAGCACATTCTGGCTGGTGAGGATGTTGATGAAGAACAACGTCAGGGCCGGGGCCAGAAGGTTCAGCGCGGTACCGCCAATGGTCTGATCCGCCCGGAGGTTGATGGCCGCGAAGGACAGCAGCAGGGAGAATACCGCCCCCATCAGGGCCGCGGCTCCCAGGGCCAGGAGCATGACCAGCTGGCCGCTGTCCTTGGTAAAGATCCCCGCCTCCTGGAGCAGATAGACCGTCAGCACGCCCACAAAAGCGCCCATGATCATAATGCCTTCCAGAGCCAGGTTAATGACGCCGCTGCGCTCCGCGAAGATGCCCGCCAGAGCCACAATGAGCAGCGGAATGGTGTAGATCAAAGTCTGCTGCAATAAGAATGTCATTTTCCATTCTCCTTTCCGGTCTTCTCCCCGGCGGCAGCGGGAGCGGGGGCGGATTCCGTGGTCTTTTTCTTGCCCCGGCTGCTCAGCCACATTTTAATAATCAGGCTGAAGGAGCTGAGGTAGACGATGGCCGCGATAATGATGTCCGTGATGTACTCGTTGAAGGCCGTCAGGTTTTTCAGCTGGGTACCGCAAATGTTCAGCAGGGACATGAAGATGGCGGTGAAGATTACGCCGATGGGACTGTTTGCCGCCAGCAGGGCCACGGGAATGCCATTGAATCCCACCGCCGGCAGGGACTGGTAGGTGGACCAGAAGAACTCGGTGTTGCCGGAGAGCCAGTACAGCGCCGCGCCGGCGCCGGCCATGGAACCGGCGATGGCCATGGACAGCACGATGTTCCGCTTGTCGTTGATGCCGGCGTACCGGGCGGCGTGGCGGTTGCTGCCGCAGGCCTTGAGCTCATAGCCCAGGGTAGTCTTATTCATCAGGATGTAGACACCGATGGCGATGAGGATGGCCACCAGGATGCCGGCGTTGACCTGGGACTGGGGCAGCAGCTTGTCCAGACCCAGCTTGGCGGTGGCCACGCCGTTGGCCGCGGTGGGTTTGATGTAGCCCACCTTGCCCGCCTCGGCGCCATTTTTCAGGTCGCTGATATCAAAGAGGAAGGTGACCAGGTTGGCGGCGATCCAGTTGGTCATAATGCAGGCCAGGACCTCGTTGATGTTCCGTGTGGCCTTCAGGAAGCCGGGGATCGCGCCCCAGATGGCGCCCGCCAGCATGCCGGCCAGCAGCGCCAGGGTCCAGACGATCCAGGAGGGGACCACGCTGGTGGGAATGGAGAGGGCCACGGTCAGGGAGGCCCAGGTGCCCATCAGGTACTGCCCCGGGGCGCCGATGTTGAACAGGCCCGTCTTGTTGGCCACCGCCACGGAAAGGCCCGTCATCAGCAGGGGGATCGCCCGGAAGAGCATATTGCCAATGCTGGTGGGGTTAAAGCCGAAGGACAGTTCGCCGGCGGCGTCCCGGCCGGTGCTGAACAGGCCCAGGAACACCAGCGACACGCCTTCCAGTCCACCCTTAGGGGAGATGCTCTCACTGGAAAAGGCCACGATCAGCACCAGAATGGAGCCGAAGACCAGGCCGATCAGAATGGAAAGGATGGAGGAAAGCACCGTCTTGGCGCCCTCCCGCTGGAGCAGAGGGGATTTTTCTTTCATTTTTCGCCGCCTCCTTACTTATCCCGCTTGGCGCCGGCCATATACAGGCCCAGCTCCGCCACAGTGGTCTTCTTGGGGTCCAACTCGCCCACGATCTCGCCCTCGTACATCACCAGGATCCGGTCGGACAGGTTCATGACCTCGTCCAGCTCCAGGCTCACCAGGAGCACCGCCTTCCCGGCGTCCCGCTGGGCCACCAGCTGGGCGTGAATGTACTCGATGGCGCCCACGTCCAGGCCCCGGGTGGGCTGGACCGCGATGATCAGGGGATTCTCCCGGTCGATCTCCCGGCCGATAATGGCCTTCTGCTGGTTGCCGCCGGACATGCTCCGGGCGATGGTGACAGGCCCCTGGCCGGAGCGGACGTCGTACTGATCGATGATTTTCTCCGCGTAGGAGCGGACCGCGTCCCGCTTGATAAAGCCCATGGTCTGGAACCGGTCCTGCCGGAAGGTCTGGAGCACCAGGTTGTTTTCCAGGGTGTCGTCCAGGACCAGGCCGTGCTTGTGCCGGTCCTCGGGAATGTGGCTCATGCCGGCGTCGCTGCGGCGGCGGATGGTGGCCTTGGAAATATCCACGCCGCAGAGGGTGACTTTCCCGGCGCTGGCCTTTTCCAGGCCCGTGATGCCATAGACCAGCTCGCTCTGGCCGTTGCCGTCGATGCCCGCGATGCACAGGATCTCCCCAGCGTGGGCCTGGAAGGAGACGCCCTTGACGGCGTTGTTCTTATGGACCTTGGAGGGGACCACCAGGCCCTGCACATCCAGAATGGTCTCGCCGGGATGGGCCTCCCCCTTCTGGACCTGGAGCTGCACCGGGCGGCCCACCATCATGTTGGACAGCTCCTGCTTGTTGGTGTCCTTGGTGTTCACAGTGCCCACATAGCGGCCCTTCCGCAGCACCGTCACCCGGTCGGACACAGCCATGATCTCGTTGAGCTTGTGGGTGATGAAGAGGATGGACTTGCCCTCCTTGGCAAAGCCCCGCATGATCTCCATCAGCTCGTCGATCTCCTGGGGGGTCAGCACGGCGGTGGGCTCGTCAAAGATGAGGATCTCATTGTCCCGGTAGAGCATCTTCAAAATCTCGGTACGCTGCTGCATACCCACGGAGATGTCCTCCACCTTGGCGTCCAGGTCCACGTTCAGGCCGTACTTTTGGGACAGGGCCTCCACCTTGGCCCGGGCGGCCTTCTTTTGAAGGAAGCCCAGCTTGGTATCCTCGGCGCCCAGGATGATATTGTCCAGCACCGTGAATACCTCCACCAGTTTGAAGTGCTGATGAACCATGCCGATCTTCAACGCGGTGGCGTCGTTGGGGTTGTTGATCTTGACTACTTCGCCGTTTTTCTTAATGACGCCCTTCTCCGGCTGGTAAAGGCCGAACAGGACGCTCATCAAGGTGGATTTCCCCGCGCCGTTTTCCCCCAGCAGCGCATGGATCTCCCCCCGGCGGAGCTGGAGGGTGATATCGTCGTTGGCGACGATACCGGGAAACTCTTTTCTGATGTTGAGCATTTCGATGATGTATTCCGATTCCATCGAAAAAGCCCTCCCTTCCTCTTATTGATTGCAAATGGCTGTCCTTATTATACAGCACCATCTGGGGAAAAGCAAGACAAAATAACAAAAATCCCTACACTTTTCAACGAAAAATATAGCAAAATCTCCAATCTTCTTTCCCGCTCGGAGCAGGTTCCTCCGCAAATTAAACAAGTTCGCCCAAAAATCGGAGAGACGGATCATGACATTTGAAAATTCGGCTGGAAAGCGTTTGCTTTCCAGCCGAATCGTTCTTGAAGAAAGAAGTATTTTATTTTCCGCTGACGGTGAGGCCCTCCACCAGAACGGCGGGGGCGCAGAAGGCGGTCATGCCCATGCCCCTAGGCGGCTTGACCGCATCGGACAGGGCGGTGATATTTTTCAGCAGGTCGTAGAAGTTCCCGGCCACGGTGAAGCTCTTGACGTGGCTGGTCTTCTTCCCGCCCTCGATCAAAAAGCCCGCGCTCTGGAGGGAGAAGTCCCCGGACACGGCGTTGGCTCCGGCGTGGAGGCCACCCAGGGAGTTGATATACACGCCGGTGCCCGCCTTTTCCAGCAGCTGCTCCTCGGTCAGATCCCCGGGGGTCAGGTACATGGTGAAGGGCCGGATATCCACAGAAGCGGCGTAGCCGCCCTTAAAGGCGTTGCCGGTGGTCTCCACCCCCGCCTGGTGGGCGGTCTTCAGATTGTAGAGCAGGGTCTTGAGAACGCCCTTTTCAATGATGTTCTTCGTGTAGGTGGGGCAGCCCTCGGCGTCGAAGGGCATGGGCATGGGGCTGTCCGGGTAGAACGGGTCGTCCACCAGCGTCACGATAGGCGCGGCCACCGTCTGGCCCTCCTGCCCCTTCATCCGGGTCAGGCCCCGCAGAGCGCTCTCGGAGGAGAAGATGGAGGAAAAGACCGCCAGCAGACTCCCCATGGCCTGGGGGGCGAAGACCACGGGATAGGTCCCCGTGGGAGCGGGCTCGCCGCCCAGCTCGTCGATAGCGTCGGACACGGCCTTGGCCACCATTTCATCGGTGTTGATGGCGGAAAGCTGCCCGTGCTTCATTTCAAAGGCGTCGGACATTTCCCCGTTCTCCTTCACCACCGCCGCGGCGGCGATGCCGGCGCCGGAATGGGAGTAAAGCAGGTCCAGGCCCTTGGAATTGCGGATGGCAATGGTCATTTTCTCCCGGTAGACCTGGGCGGAGCTGCCGTCGATGACCTTTTCGTTGGCGGCGTAGAGCTTGTCCACCACGGACAGGGCGGTGGCGACCATTTCCTCCGTCTCCGGCAGAGGGTACTCCGGCGCCTTCACCTGGGCGTACTCCTTGCCCCCCTCGCAGAGAAACACCGACTCCTCGGATTCCAGGCTCCGGGCGTTTTCCACGGCCCGCTCCACCAGGGAAAGGGCCTGTTCCTCGCTGAGCGCCTCGGTGGAGGCGTAGCCCATTTTCCCGTCCACGATGCAGCGGAAGCAGACGCCGCCGTCGGCGGAGGAGGAGAACTCGTTGATCTCCCGCTGGAAGGTGCCCACGGAGGTACTCTCCGAGGCACGGTAGTACAGCTCGTATTCCTCCAGGCCCATATTCTGAGCCTTTGCTACCACGCACTGCTGAAATTCATTGTAATTCATGGTATCTCCTCCTTATCTGCCGCCCACGGTGATGGACTTCACCCGGATCAGGGGCTGGCCCACGTTGGTGGGGATGGAGCCGCTGGACGCGCCGCACATACCCTGGGCCATGTCCATATCCGTGCCCACCATGTCGATATTCTGGATCACGTCGGAGCCCTTGCCAACCAGGCTGGCGCCCCGGACCGGCTCACAGATCTTGCCGTTACGGATCAGGTAGCCCTCGTTGACGGCAAAGTTGAACTCGCCGGTGGCGGGGTTCACGGAGCCGCCGCCCATGCTCTTGGCGTACAGGCCAAACTCGATGGAGGAGATGATATCTTCGTTCTTATCCTCCCCGGCGGCGATATAGGTGTTGGTCATCCGGGAGGTGGGGGTGTAGCTGTAGCTCTGGCGGCGGGAGCTGCCGGTGGAGGCCAGGCCCATCCGGCGGCCATTGAACTTATCAATCATATAGGTCTTCAGGACGCCCTTTTCAATGAGGACGTTCTTCTGGGCCGGCGTGCCCTCGTCGTCGATGTTGATGGAGCCCCAGGCCCCGGGGATGGTGCCGTCGTCGATGGCGGTAACCTTCTCGTTGGCGATCTTCTGACCCAGCTTCCCGGAAAATTGGGAGAGGCCGAAGGCCACGGAGGAGGCCTCCAGGGAGTGGCCGCAGGCCTCGTGGAAGATCACGCCGCCAAAGCCGTTCTCAATGGCCACGGGCATGACCCCCGCCGGGCAGTACCCCGCCCCGGCCATGGTGACGGCCTGCTGGGCCGCGGTTTTCCCCACGGCCACGGGGTCAATAAACTCGAACATCTCCATGCCCATCCGCCGTCCGGGGGAGCAGGAGCCGGTCTGGGCGCCCTTGCCCTGATCCGCCACGGCGACCACGGCAATCCGGGTGCGAATCTGCCGGTCCTGGGCCACAAAG
>CANQXH010000086.1 GCA_947627745.1 uncultured Oscillospiraceae bacterium | reverse complement strand
CCCCCTACGAAGGCCAATGAGGGCCAGACGATGGGCATGGGCCGCCCTGCTGGCGGCGGCGGGAGCGGCGTATCTGTTTGAAAACAACCCGGGGACGCTGACCCTGCTCCTTTGCTGCCTGATGCTGCCTCTGGTGGGTATGCTGGCCCTGCTGGGCGGGGGAAGGCTCTCCGTTCAGGGCCTGCTTCCCCGGACGCTGGAAAAGGGAAAGGCGGTAGAGTGCCGCCTGACCGTGAAAAACGGCGGCATGATCCCCGTCCTGAGGCTGCGGGTCCAATGGCGGTGCCGGAACCTGCACACGGGAGAGACCCGCTCCGGCGTGGAAATGTTGACCTTGCCACCAAAGGGGGAGAGGAGCCTTCCGTTTACCCTGCGCGGCCGCCACTGCGGAAGCATGGAGCTGCGGATCCTCTCCTGCGAGGTGGAGGATCTGTTCGGTTTGATTAGGAGACGGGTGAAACTGACGTGGACGGGAGAGACGGCGGCGCCCCCTGCCCTCTTTGATCCGGAGCTGATTCTTCTGCCGGCGGAGCGGCGGGGCGTGGAGCGGCAGACCGATTCCCGCACGGTGCCCGGAGACGATCCGGGAGAGATTTACGCCATCCGGGAGTATGTGCCCGGAGACGCTGTCCGGCAGATCCACTGGAAGCTGTCGGAAAAGACCGGGAAAACCATGGTTCGCCTGCTGGGGACGTCGGTTTCCCGGGAGGCGCTGCTGCTTTTTGATCCCGCCGGGGCGGACCCGGAGCTGACGGATATTTTGACGGAGATTTTCGCCTCCCTGGCTTGGGCCTTGGCGGAGCGGGATCTTTTCTTCGCGGTTTGCTGGGCTGATCCCCAGTCCAGCGAGCCGGTGGTGACGGAGATCGACACCCGGGAGGACCTGGGTCCCATGCTGGACCGGCTTCTGGCCCTGCCGCAGGGAAACAGGCCCTGCACCTGGCCGGAATTGGAGGAATACAGCCGTATTTTGGCGATCGCGGCCCAAAGGCCCGCCTTGGAAGGCCGGGAGGGAGCCCAGGTCAGCGTCCTGCTGCCCCGGGAGCTGGGACTGCCGGAGGGGCTCCAGGGGGACGGGAGCCGCCTTTATACCTTTTCTCGGGAGGACTATCCCCGGGACCTGTCCAGGCTGGAGGTGTAGCCGTGGAACTGACCTTTTCCGTTGGCGCGCCGCCCAAAAAGATTTGGCTGGACAGCGCCGCCCTGGCAGGGCTGCTTTTGTGGGCCCTGGGGACGTTGGACCGGTTTGATCTGCTGGTCTGGTGTCTGCCGGGGATAGGGCTACTTTTGCTTCTGGCGGTTCTGCCGAAAAAAACCGGAAGGATTGCCGAGTGGGCGGCTCTGGCTTTGTGCCTGGTGCTTTTGTACCCGGCCTGGAACGGGCTGCTGCTCCTTGCCAACCGGCTGTTCGCCCGGAGCCAGGCGGCGCAGGCCTACGAATATGTGTATTTTGCCGCCGCCGATGGGGACGCCGGTCCGGCGGCCCTCCTGCTGTCCTTGGCTCTGGGCCTTTTCTGCCATTTTGGCGGCGGATGGGCTATCGGCGCCCTGGGTGTTGGCCTGATGGCTGCCATGGCCTACTTCGGGGTGACGCCGGAGCCGGTTTGGCTGCTGATCGGCGGGTTGCCGCTGGCGTGGCGGTGTCTGTCCCAGCCCAGGGCGGGAAGGATACTGGCGTTGACCGCTTTGGCAGTGGTTATTTTCCTGCTGGTCATGGCGCTGGTTCCCAAACCAATCCCGGCGGTGTCCGCTCTGGACGACCGGCTGCGGGATCTGGCCGCCGGGGGCGGCGTCTACTATGAGCAGGTGCCGGTTCCCACCAGGGTGCCCGCGCCCGCCACCGTGCCCCCGCCCCTTCACCAGGAGGAGCAGCCCAATCGGGGCGTGCAGCCCTGGCAGACGCGCACACTGTTTTTCATTCTGGCGGGACTGACGCTGGTGATCCTCTTTGTCCCGGCGGTGATCCGGGACCGGGCGGAAAAGCGCCGCAGGATCAATCGGGCGGGGCTTTCCGACCCGGACAACGCCGCCGCCATTCGGGCCATGTGCCTGTACGCCCGGGCCTGGAAGGAAACGGCCCCCGGCGAGACCCCGGAGGAAGTGCGGAAAATTTACTTGGAGGCGGCCTTCAGCGCCCACCCCATGACGGGGCAGCAGCGGCGGAAGGTGGAGGCATACCTTCGAGAGACCGCCCAATCGGCGTGGAAACGGGCGGGCTATTTTCAGAAGCTGCGGATCCGCTACTGGCTGGCCCTTTGAGGCGGGAGAAACTTATGAAATTCCGAAAAATATTGCTGCTGCTGATTTTGGCCTGCCTGGTCTTTTCCGGCTGCCGGCAGCGGCTGATGAACGACGGGTCGGAGGCGGTTCAGCAGACCTATTTGGAGGAGCAGCCGGACCCGAATCTTCCCGGCGCCTTCGGCACCGTCACCGGCGGGGAACCGGACCCCACGGGGGAAACGGAGAAGAATCGTACCCCCACCGCCCCGCCGGTGTCCGACACCACCCCCGCCCAGGGGGGCGAGAGTATGCCGGAAGCGCCCACAGCGCCGGAACCGGGGGCGGAGATTTTAATTACTTTGGATCCGGGGGAGGGAAGCTGCGCGGTAGCCTCCGTCACCCGCCGGACAGGGGGCACCTACGGGGCGCTGCCCGAGGCGCAGCGCCAGGGCTATGCCTTCAAGGGTTGGTTCTTCAGCCCGGAGGGCGGGGAGCCGGTAAGCGAAGTCACTGTGATCACCCGCCGGGAAGACCACACCCTCTATGCCCAGTGGTCCGAAAGGTCCGGCTACCGGCTGCTCTTTGACCCCAACGGAGGCCGGATCTCTCCCTATCAGCAGGAGAAGGACGTCTTCCCCGGCAGCCCCTACGGGGCGCTGCCCACCCCCACCTATCGGGGCTACCGGTTTTTGGGCTGGTTCCGGACGCCGGAGGGGGGTGAGCCGGTGGGGCCGGAGGAGGTGTTCACCGGCGGGGCGGACGAGACCTTCTACGCCCACTGGGAATATGATCCCCTGGCCTATTGGGCCTATGTCCTGGAAAACACCACCCAACGGATTTTCACCTGCCAGGAGACGGCGGTCTACCTGGAGCTGGAGGGCCGGGGCCAGACCCGCCGGGACGCGGCGCTGATCGCCGCCACCGGTTCCCAGAACATCGCCCAGAACCGGGTGGATCCCCAGGTCACCGACGATTGGGTTTTGGAGCGGAAGCCCAACGTGGTGGTGAAGCTGACGGCGGACCTTTCCGCCGCCCATGCCCTGGAGCAGGAGCTTTCCGCCCGGTTCCCGGACTGCCGTATTTTTATAATGCCCCTGGCGGCTCTGGAGGGCAGCGAGGAGGAGCAGGTCTACTATCAGCTTTCCCTGGCAAAAGCCCTGTACCCGGACTGGTATCTGGATGTGGATCTGGCCCAGGTTGCCCGGGAGCTGGGGGTGGAGCCGGAATTTTAACCCCCCAGGGGGCTTGCGGCGGCGGCTTTCTCTGCTATAATGGGGACAGATGATTTACGAAAGCGAGGAAATTCAATGAAAAAGCTGCTTGCGTTACTGCTTTGTTTGACCATGATCCTGGGCCTGCTTGCCGGGTGCCAGCCGGACACGCCGCCGGAGACCACCGGCGGGACCAGCGCATCCACCGGCGGGACTAGCACCTCCACCGGCACCGCGGCGCCCACCCAGGAGCCCCAGACCGGTGTGGAAGGAAAGATCGTCCTACTCTACACGTCCAATATCCGGGGCGATCTGGCCCTTTACGCCCAGGTGGCCGCCGCGAAGGCCAAGCTGGAAGGGGAGGGGGCCACCGTCTATCTGGTGGACGCCGGGAACTATCTCCAGGGCGGCGCGGGGGCCAACTCCGACCGGGGCCTGGCGGTATATAACCTGATGGACGCCGCCGGGTACGACGTAGCCGCCATGGGCCCGCTGGAATTTGTCTACGGCCCGGCCACTACCGGCCTGCCGTACCACTCCAATGTGACCAAATACTTCACCCAGGCGGAGCTCTACCTGGGCGCGGAGGAGCTGGAATACCGGAAAAACGCCCCCAGCGCCGAGGAAGCGGTTCTGGACACCCGTCCGGCCAAGGACCCGGCCTCCTTCCAGGTGATCTGTTCCAATCTGCTCCAGGTGGCGGACTACGGCTACTATGCCTATGAGCCCAACGCTGTCCTGGGAGATAGCTTCAAGCTGGGATTCGTATGCGTCGTGGGGCCGGAGCTGTGGGACACGGTGCAGGACGGATTCCTGGATGGCTACATCCTGACCGATGTGGTGGAGGCTCCTGACTGCGACCTGCTGGTGAGCCTGGGCAGCGAGATGACGGGAGATCTTCACATTCTTCCCGACCCCAATGGGGAACCGGCCATTGGCGCGTACCTCATCGACCCGGAGACCGGCGCGTTCAGCACCCTGGGCCTGGACCTGTCCGGGGAGGACGAGGCCGTGGCGGCCCTGGCCCAGGCGGCCATGGAGGCGGCTTCCCCAGTGGTAGGAACGGCGCTCTTTGATCTCAACGGCAAGGATTCCGCCAGCCGGAACGGGGAGACCAATCTGGGGGATCTGACCGCTGACGCCCTGAAATGGTACGCGGAAAATGAATTCGAGGGCTTTGCCGGGGGCGTGCCGGTGGTGGCCATCCAGAACGGCGGCAACTGCGATCAATTCCTCTACGCCGGGGACATCACCGAGACGGACCTGCTCTGGGCCCTGCCCTTCTCCCCCATGGGGGTGGGAATCCTCTATGTCACCGGAGCGGAGCTGCTGGAGACCCTGGAGGCCGCTACCCAGACCGCCGACTGCCCCGGCTGGGCCCAGGTGGCGGGGCTGACCTACCAGGTGGATGCCTCCCAGCCCTATGACGCCGGGGAGGAGTACGGCGATTTCTTCAAGGCCGCCTCCATCCACCGGGTGACCATCACCAGCGTTGGCGGGGAGCCCTTTGACGAGAACACCACCTACGCCCTGGTGGCGGACAACTTCCTGATGAACGGAAACGACACCTATTACACCCTCTCGGCCATTAAAAATGCCCATCCGGAGCTGTACCTGAACAACGGCAACGGCATCAAGACCAGGGATATCGTGGCCATGTATATCCAAGAGGTCCTGGGCGGCACGGTGGGAGAACCCTACTCCGCGCCGCAAGGGCGGATTACCGTCCAATAAAAAATCATCGCCCCGGGACACCGGGGCGATTCCCTTTTTGGGGGAAATGTGGTACAATATCCTAGTATAAAGCGAAAGGGGGCGGACCGACCTGGGAATCTATGAAAAGCTGCCGGAGGCGCTGCTTCCGTGGTACGAGGAACACAAGCGGGACCTTCCCTGGCGGGCGGACCGGGAACCCTACCACGTCTGGCTCTCGGAGATCATGCTCCAGCAGACTCGGGTGGAGGCGGTGAAGGGGTACTATGTCCGCTTCCTGGAAGCCCTGCCGGACATTCCGGCTCTGGCAAGGGCGGAGGACGATGTGCTTCAAAAGCTCTGGGAGGGCCTGGGCTATTACAGCCGGGTTCGGAACCTCAAGAAGGCGGCCCAGGTCCTGATGGCGGACTTCGGCGGCCAATTTCCAAGGGATCATGCCCAGATCCTGTCCCTGCCCGGGATCGGGCCCTACACCGCCGGGGCCATCTGCTCCATCGCCTTTGACCTGCCCACCCCGGCGGTGGACGGGAACGTGCTGCGCCTGGCCGCCCGGCTGACGGCGGATGACACGCCGGTTGACCTGCCCCAGACCAAGCGGAAGGTGGAATCCGCCCTGGCCGCCGTCTATCCGGTCCAAGCGGGGATGTTTACCCAAGCGCTGATGGAGCTGGGGGCTACCCTCTGCGGTCCGGACCGAGCCCCCGATTGCGAACAGTGTCCCTGCCGGGCCTTTTGCCTTGGCCGAGCGGAGGGCACGGCGGCCTCCCTGCCTGTCCGTCTGCCTAAACGGGCCCGGCGGGAGGAACGAAAGACGGTGTTTCTCCTCCGCTGTGGCGAGCTCTACGCTCTGGAGCGGCGGGACAGCCGGGGACTGCTGGCGGGGCTGTGGCAGGCGCCCAACTGCCCAGATTTTCTGGAACCGGCCCAGGCCATCGCCAAAGTGGAGGAAATGGGCCTGAAACCCGTCCAAATTTACCGCCAGGTGGAGAAGGAACACATCTTTACCCACATTCAGTGGCATATGCGTGGATATTACCTGGAGGTCGCCGCTCCGGACGGCCCCTATACCTGGCTGACGAAAAAGCGGATCGGGGAATCTGCCGCCCTCCCCACGGCCTTCCGCCAGTTTTTCGAGGAGTGGGAATAACAATCTGCCGGACCCGGCGGTGTTTCCTTTCCTGGCTTTTCAGGAGCAAAGAGCGCTGAAGGCTGGCGGGTTGACTTTTTTGGGAGTATTATGGTATAATTTCCTTGCAAAACAATGAAACGGGATTGATTGATTTCATGGCAAAAGCAAAACAGGAACTTTACGGCAATTCCAGCATCTCCATGCTCAAAGGCGAGGAGCGGGTGCGCAAGCGCCCGGCGGTGATCTTCGGCTCCGACGATCTGGAGGGCTGCAAGCACGCCGCGTTTGAAATTCTCTCCAACGCCATCGACGAGGCCCGGGAGGGCTACGGCGACCTGGTGATCCTCACCCGATACGAGGACCTTTCCATCGAGGTGGAGGACTTTGGCCGGGGCTGCCCGGTGGACTATAACGAGAAGGAAAAGCGGTACAACTGGGAGCTGGTGTTCTGCGAGATGTACGCCGGCGGCAAATATGGCGAAAACGGGGAAAACTACGAGTATTCCCTGGGCCTCAACGGCCTGGGCTCCTGCGCCACCCAGTATGCCTCGGAATATTTTGACGCCACCATCCGGCGGGACGGCTTCAAATACACCCTGCATTTTGAAAAAGGCCGCAACATCGGCGGGCTCCACAAGGAGCCGGCGGACCGGAAGAAAACCGGCTCTCTGTTTCGCTGGCGGCCTGATCCCCAGGTGTTCACAGATATCGCCATCCCGGCGGAATACTACCGGGAGGTGCTGCGCCGCCAGGCGGTGGTGAACCAGGGGGTGACCTTCCGGTTCCGCAACCAGGTAGGGGGCAAATTCGAGACCGAGGAATTCTGCTACCCCGGGGGCATCCGGGAATACCTGGAGGAGCAGGTGGGGGACAACGCCTTTACCATGCCCGTATTCTGGGAGGCGGAGCGCCGGGGCCGGGACGCGGAGAACCGGCCGGAGATGAAGCTGAAGATCACCGCCGCCTTCTGCTTTTCCAAACAGGTGGCCAAGATCGAATACTATCACAATTCCTCTTACCTGGAATACGGCGGCAGCCCGGACAAAGCGGCCCGCTCCGGGTTTACCACCGCTTTTGATAAATTCCTGCGGGACAGCGGCAAGTACGCCAAAAATGAGAGCAAGATCATCTTTCAGGACATTCAGGACTCCCTGGTTCTGGTGACCAACTGCTTTTCTACCATCGGCTGCTTTGAAAATCAGACGAAAAAAAGCGTCAACTCCCGGTTTACCCAGGAGGCCATGACCGCCTTTTTCAAGGAAAAGCTCCAGGTCTGGTTCCTGGAAAACAAGCAGGACGCCGAGCGGGCGGCGGATCAGATCCTGGTGAACAAGCGGGCTCGGGAGAGCGCCGAGAAGACCAAGTCCAACGTCAAGAAGAAGCTCTCCGGCAACCTGGATATTTCCAACCGAGTGCAGAAATTTGTGGACTGCCGGAGCCGGGACGTGAGCCGTCGGGAGCTCTACATCGTGGAGGGCGATTCGGCGTTGGGCTCCGTGAAGCTGTCCCGGGACGCGGAGTTTCAGGGCATCATGCCGGTCCGGGGCAAGATCCTCAACTGCCTCAAGGCGGACTACACCAAAATTTTCGCCTCCCCCATCATTACAGATCTGATGAAGGTCCTGGGCTGCGGGGTGGAGATCCAGGGGAAAAAGCATAAAGAGCTGTCCACCTTCGACCTGTCCGGCCTGCGGTGGAGCAAGGTGGTGATCTGCACCGACGCTGACGAGGATGGGTTCCAGATCCGCACCCTGATCCTGGCCATGCTCTACCGGCTCTGTCCCACCCTGATCCGGGACGGGTATGTGTTTATCGCGGAGTCGCCCCTGTTTGAGATCACCTGCAAGGACAAGACCTGGTTTGCCTACAACGAGCCGGAAAAGACGAAGATTCTCAAAGAGCTGGACGGGAAAAAGGTCACATTGCAGCGCTCCAAGGGCCTGGGCGAGAACGACCCGGAGATGATGTGGATGACCACCATGAATCCCCAGACCCGCCGGCTGATCAAGGTCATGCCCGAGGACGCGGAGCGCACCGCCTATTACTTTGACATTCTCCTGGGAGATAATCTCACCGGGCGGAAGAACTTTATTTCGGAAAACGGCGCCAAATATCTGGATTTGGCGGATATTTCCTAAGGAGAGGCCACCATGGCACGAAAGAACAACAAGGAACCGGAAAAGAAAAAGAATAATATAGAGGGCGTCATGGGCCTTCACGGCTCCACCACGGAGCAGGCCATCTCCGAGACCCTGGAGATCAACTATATGCCCTATGCCATGTCCGTCATCGTCTCCCGGGCCATTCCGGAGATCGATGGCTTCAAGCCCAGCCACCGGAAGCTGCTCTACACCATGTACAAAATGGGCCTGCTCAACGGCGCCCGAACCAAATCCGCCAACATCGTGGGCCAGACCATGCACTTAAACCCCCACGGGGACGCGGCCATTTATGAGACCATGGTGCGGCTGACCCGGGGCAACGAGACGCTGCTTCACCCCTTTGTGGACTCCAAGGGCAACTTCGGCAAGGTCTATTCCCGGGACATGGCCTACGCCGCCGCCCGGTACACCGAGGCCAAGCTGGACAAATTCTGCGCCGAGCTGTTCCGGGATATCGATTTCGACACGGTGGACATGGTGGACAACTACGACGCCACCACCAAGGAGCCCACCCTGCTGCCCACCACTTTCCCCAACGTGCTGGTGACGCCCAATCAGGGCATTGCCGTGAGCATGGCCAGCAACATCTG
>CANQXH010000085.1 GCA_947627745.1 uncultured Oscillospiraceae bacterium | reverse complement strand
GCGCAGAGTGACGAACTCTGCGACTTTTTTGTCCGTTTGGTCTGGGCGGTCGTATCTGGAAGCGTTTTTCAGGCGTACTCGCGCTGTCACCGCCCATCTCTAAAAGCAAAAATAGCCGGGAGCTTTTCTAAAAGAAAAACTCCCGGCTATTGTCAACTCTATGAAAATTCCGCCTGATAAACAGTCCTGATTATACAAAAAAACGCCGGGGAAGGCGGCGCCTTCCCCGGCGAAAAATTACAGGAGCTTTTTTGCCAGCATATCGGGATTGGTGCTGCGGGCGATGGCATCCTCTCGGCTGATCCGCCCGGCCCGGTACAGGCTCTGGAGGCTGGAATCCATGGAGAACATCCCGCTTCCGGCGGAGGAGTAGATCAGCCCGTCGATCTGGTGGATCTTGCCCTCCCGGATCATATTCCGGATGGCCGGCGTAGTGGTCATCAGCTCGAAGGCCGGGGCCATGCCCCCGTCCTTGGCGGGCACCAGCTGCTGGCTCACCACCGCCTGGAGCACCCCCGCCAGCTGCACCGTGATCTGCTTCTGCTGGTTGGGGGGGAACACATCGATCATCCGGTCGATGGTGTTGGCGGCGCCCAGGGTGTGGAGGGTAGAAAATACCAGGTGTCCCGTCTCCGCCGCCGTCACCGCGATGGAGATGGTCTCCAGGTCTCGAATCTCTCCCAGCAGGATCACGTCCGGGCTCTGCCGCAGGGCGGCCTTCAGGGCCGTCACATAGCTGACGGCGTCGGTGTTGATCTCCCGCTGGCTGATGATGCTCTTTTGGTGCCGGTGGAGATATTCCAGAGGGTCCTCCAGGGTGATGATGTGCTTCTCCTGGGTGCGGTTGATCTCGTCAATAATGCAGGCCAGGGTGGTGGATTTGCCGCTGCCCTCTGCACCGGTTTGAGCAAATACTGCACCGGCCGCACCCCATAGCCGTCCAGCAGGTAGGTGGTGGAGCTGGAGATGAACAGAATGGAGGTCTCCTCGTCCCGCCGCCGAAGTTCGTAGGCAAATTCCATGCCGTTTTTCTCCGGCATCATGATGTCCAGGCAGATCAGGTCGAACCCCTCCTGCACATCCAGCGCCGCCAGCAGCTCCTTGGTGGAGCCGAAGGCCTGAATTTTATGCTGCACACCCATGTCCTGGAGAATCTCGCCGCACATGCGGCAGATCTCCTCTTGCAGCAGCTTTTCATCGTCGCAGACCGCTACCCGATACACGGCCTTCACCTCCCCTCCCTCTGTCCGGCGATCCGGAAAATGCGCCGGCTGGCCGAAGCGCAGCCGGGGGGACTTCTCGCGGGCCGCCCGGCCCGCCCACAACTATAAATAAGTGTACAATCGCAATAATGGAGCAATTATACTACAAAACCTTCCCCGTTTCAATAGTTTTTGCACTTTTTGCCAAAAAGAGTCGAAAAGACGGGCTCCTCTACCCCCTACGGAGGCGAAGAGCCGCTGTTATTTGGTCCCCGTCTGCCAAAACATACCTTTATATAATACGGAAATTTTCAAGGGCCGGTTTCCCGGCCCTTAGCTTTATTCTCGTTCCAAGGTCTTCATCACCCAGATTTGCAGCGGAATGGCGCAGGCCAAGGTCAGTAAGTCCGAAATGGCCTGGGCCGACTGGATGCCCAGCAGCCCCATACCCAGCCTGGGCAGCAGCATCACCAGGGGGATCAGGAAAATGCCCTGCCGGGCCGCCGCCAGGAAGGTGGCGGACCCCGTCCGGCCGATGGCCTGCTGCATCATATTGCTGTTGATGATCCAGCACTGGGCCGGGAAGGTGACGCACTGGATCCGCAGAGCCAGGGCCCCGCATTCCACCACCTCCGGGTCGTTCCGGAAAAGGGCGATCAGTTGGGGGGCAAACACAAATCCCAGAGCACTGAGGGCCAGCAGCACCACAAAAGAGACCTTGACGCAGAACCGGAAGCCCTGCCGCACCCGGTCATAGAGCTTGGCGCCATAGTTGAAGCCGCACACCGGCTGGAAGCCCTGGCCGAAGCCGATCATGGCGGAGCCGCCGGCGGTGGTGATCCGCTGGACCACGCCCATGGCCCCGATCACCGCGTCCCCGTAGGGGCCGGCGGCGTGGTTCACCGCGATGGTGGCCAGGGACGCCAGGCCCTGCCGGGCCAGGGAGGGCAGGCCGCCCTTGACAATCATTTTATAATAGAAGAACTTGAACTGATATTTGGAGGGCCGGATGCTGATATTGCTGCCCCGGAAGGTGCCCCCCAACAGCAGCAGGAAGCTGATAAACTGGCTGATAATGGTTGCCCAGCCGGCCCCCGCCACGCCCAAGTTCATCCAGAAGATCATCACCGGGTCCAGCGCGATATTCAGCACGGCCCCGGCGGTGATGCCCACCATGGCGTAGGAGGCGCTGCCCTGGAACCGAAGCTGGTTATTCAACACCAGGGAGGCGGTCATCCAGGGGGCGCCGAAGAGGATAGCCCGGAGATAGGCCGTGGCGTGGGGCAAAATGGTGTCCGTGGAGCCCAGGGCATAGGCCAAAGGCTCCAGGAAGATCTGCCCCAGCACGCAGATCACCACGCCGGTGGCCAGGGCGGAAAAAAAGCCGGTGGAGGCCATTTTGGAGGCTTCCTCATAATTCTTCTCCCCCAGCTCCCGGGAGATATAGTTTCCGCTGCCGTGGCCGAAGAAAAAGCCCACCGCCTGGATCACCGCCATCATGGAAAACACCACGCCCACCGCGCCGGTGGCGGCGTTGCTTTTCAGCATGCCCACAAAGAAGGTATCCGCCATGTTGTAAAAGCTGGTGACCAGCATACTGATGATGCAGGGCACCGCCAGGGAGCAGATCAGTTTCTCCACCGGGGGTTCCGTCATTTTTTTAAATTTCAGTTCCTGTTCGTCCATGGAGGTTCCTCGCTTTATCTATATTTTCAGCTTTCCCATTATATACTGTTTTCTCCCAAAAAGCTACATAAAAAAACGGAAAAAATCCGGCCCTTTCGGGCCGGAATTTTTACAGATTGACTGCCGCTTCCAAATTTTCGCCACCGAATCGGGCGACCACCGGCCCCGCCACGGTTTTCAAAAATTCCGTGACCTGGCTGCCGGCCCGGCCCGTAAAGGCGGCGGGGTCCAGGGTCGCCTCGATCTCCGCCCGGGTCAAGGGGAAACGGGGATCGGCGGCGATCCGGTCGATCAGATCGTTCCGGCCGCCCTCCAGCTTGACCTTGGCGGCGGCGGCGTGGGAGTGGACCCGCAGGGCCTCGTGGAGCTCCTGGCGGTTGCCGCCCCGCTTCACGGACTCCATCAGGATGTTCTCCGTGGCCATGAAGGGCAGCTTCTCCATCACCCGGCGGCGGACCACCTGCTCATAGACCACCAGGTTCGCCGACACGTTCATATACAGGTTTAAAATGGCGTCCACCGCCAGAAACGCCTCGCTGACAGAAATCCGCTTGTTGGCGGAGTCGTCCAGCGTCCGCTCCATCCACTGGGTGCCGGCGGTGAAGGCCGGGTTCATGCTGTCGCAGATCACATACCGGGCCAGGGCGCAGATCCGCTCGGAGCGCATGGGGTTGCGCTTGTAGGGCATGGCGGAGGAACCGATCTGATCCTTTTCAAAGGGCTCCTCCAGCTCCTCGAAGGACTGCAAGATCCGCAGATCGTTGCCGAATTTCATGGCGCTCTGGGCAAAGCCGGACAGGACCCCCAGCATATAGCTGTCCACCTTCCGGGAGTAGGTCTGGCCGGATACAGGGACCACGCCCTCAAAGCCCATTTCCCGGGCAATCAGCTCCTCCATCTGCTTGATCTTCTCCTCATCGCCGCCAAACAGCTCCATGAAGGAGGCCTGGGTGCCGGTGGTGCCCTTGGAGCCTAAGAGCCGCAGCCGAGAGAGCTGGAAGTCCAGATTCTCCATGTCCTGGATCAACTCGTTGATCCACAGGGTCGCCCGCTTGCCCATGGTGGTGAGCTGGGCGGCCTGGAGGTGGGTATAGCCCAGGCAGGGCAGGTTTTTGTAGGTCTCGGCAAAGGCCGACAGATTTTTCACCACCTGGGCGGCCTTTTTCAGCACCAGCTCCCCCGCCCGGCGGAGAATAATGATGTCTGTATTGTCCCCGACATAGCAGGAGGTGGCCCCCAGGTGGAGAATCCCCGCCGCCTTGGGGCACTGGAGGCCGTAGGCGTAGACATGGCTCATCACATCGTGGCGGACCTGCCGCTCCCGGGCCTGGGCGGCCTCATAGTTGATGTCGTCCTTGTGGGCCTCCAGCTCGTTGATCTGCTCCTGGGTCACGTCCAGGCCCAGGACCATCTCCGCCCGGGCCAGGGCAATCCACAGCCGCCGCCAGGTGCGGAATTTGAAGTCCTCGGAAAACAGGCGCTGCATCTCCGGGCTGGCATAGCGGGTGGACAGGGGGGAAACATAGGTGTCGTGCTCCATAAAAACTCCTTAAATATATTTTATTGATTTTCCTTTTGAATGTGGACGTTCAGATGGGGGTAGGTCATTTCCAGACCCCGGTCGTCGAAGATCTCCTTGATCCGCTTGTTGGTGCCGAAGTGGGTGGCCCAGTAGTCCGAGCAGGCGCACCAGACCTGCAGCTCATAGATGATGGCACTGTCCCCGTACTCCCGGACGCCGGCGAAGGGGGCCGGATCATCCAGCACCGTCTCCCCTTCCCTGGCCGCCTCCAGAAGGGCGGAGAGCACCTCGTCCACCGGGGTATCGTAAGAACAGGAGACATGCAGATCGATCCGGCGGATGCCCCCCTCGGAGAAATTGATGATCTCCGCCGCCACCACGGCGCTGTTGGGGATGGAGACCACCTTATTGTCGATGGTGGCCAGCTTGGTGTAGGCCAGGCCGATCTCCTGCACCGTCCCGGCCTGGCCTGCGATCTCCACATAGTCGCCGGAGGCGAAGGGGTGGGTGTAGAGCAGGGTGAAGCCACCAATGACGTTGGTCAGGGCGTTTTGCAGGGCCAGAGACAGGGCCAGGGTCAGCACGCTGGCCAGGGCCACGATGCTGGTCACGTCGATGCCCAGCTTGGCCGCCACCGAGACCACCAGGATGATCACCAGCGCCGCCTGGACCACGGAGATGATCAGGCTGTGAGCAACCTTTTCCAGCTTGGAGCGGCCCAGCGCCTTCTTGGTCAGGCGCAGGACGATGTTATTGACCAGCAGGCCCACAGCGGTGATACAGACAGCGGGAATAAGATTTTCCACCAGATAGCTCCCCGCCGTGGCGCCCCAGGATTGAATGGCTTCCAGCATATGTAGGCCCCCGTGATATTCAGTGTCGGCCCCCGGCCGCGCTATTATTATAGCGGGAAAAAAGGCGCCGCGCAAGGGGGCCTTAAAGAAATCTTAAGGATTTTCCCTCTTTATTCTTAAAGTTCCGATTGTTATAATAATTTCAGAAAACAGAAAGAGAGGCCGCCCCATGTATACCATCCTGATTTGCGACGACCAGCCGGATATCGTCAACGCCTTAAAGATCTATCTCGCGCCGGAGGGCTACCGCCTCTTGGAAGCCTACACCGGGCGGGAGGCGCTGCAGATCGTCCAGCGGGAGGACGTCTCCCTGATCCTGATGGACATTATGATGCCCCAGATGGACGGCATCACCGCCACCTCCGAGATCCGGAAGATCTCCAACGCCCCCATTCTGTTCCTCACCGCCAAGAGCGAGACCGAGGACATGGTGCTGGGGCTGAACATCGGGGCGGACGACTATATCACCAAGCCCTTTGTGCCGGTGGAGGTGCTGGCCCGGGTCCGGTCCCATCTCCGGCGGTACGCCCGGCTGGGCAGCCGGGTGGAGAGCGACCACTCTCTGGTGGTGGGGGGCGTAACCCTGGACGACGGGTCCAAGACCGTCACCGTGGACGGCGAGCCCATTTCCCTGACCCCCACGGAGTACAGCATCCTCCGGCTGATGATGAAGAGTCCGGGGAAGGTCTTTTCCACCCGGGAGCTGTACGAGGCCGTGTGGCAGGAGGCCGCCCTGGGCAGCGAGGGCTCCGTGGCGGTCCACATCCGGCATCTCCGGGAAAAAATCGAGATCAACCCCTCCCAGCCCCGGTATCTGAAGGTGGTCTGGGGCCAGGGGTACAAAATGGACGGAGGGAACTGACATGCGCTACGCCATTCCCATGAAATTTTTGGCGGTGCTGCTGTGCGCCTGCGCCCTGCTGGTGAGCCTGGGCAGCGGGCTGCTGGTGGCGTATATGACCGCCGAGGATGTGTACACGGCACCCGACAGCATCGTGGAGGACCGGAAAAACGATCTGGCGTACTCCTGGGCCAACGGCCAGCTGGGGCGGGAACTGTCCGAGAAGCTGGGAGGCTGCGGCACCCCTCTGCTCCAGGTTTTATACAGCGGGAGCAATATGGACGCCGTCACTTCGGGGGCCTATGTGATCACGGACCCGTCCGGCAAGGTCCTGGCGGATACCCGGGGAACGGGGCCGTACCCCCAGGTCTATGACTTTGCCATTTGTGGGGTGTATTACCGTTATTTTGGGGTCTACGGCCACCTGCAGGTCCGGGAGGACGGGACGCAGGTCTGGGTATCCCCGGAGGGGGAGGTCATCTGGGGCGGATGGGATCTGCCCGAGAACGGCAGCATGTGGCTCCCCGACATGGAATTTACTGGGGAACCGAATACCACTGCCCCCACCACCGGCGACCAGCGCCAGGATGGGCTGACTGAGGAGCAGATTCAGGACGTGGACAGCATCTTCGTCATGGCATATTACGACGAAACCCTGGGCCACGTCAACGTCATCCGGCTGGGCCAGGTGACCACCCAGGAGCACTACCGGGTGAAGGTCTACCTGCCTCAGGGGGCCTTCCAAGATCCGCGGATCGTCCTTTTGGAGTACCTCGTCGGGAGCCGGTATTGGATGATCGGCCTGCTGATCGGGGGGCTGCTGCTGTTCGCCGTGACGGCGGTGTACCTGTGCTGCGCCGCCGGCCGGAAGAAGGACCGGGAGGAGATCGCCCCAGGCGGACTGAATCGCCTACCCCTGGACCTGTACGCCCTGGGGACAGTTTTGGCGGAGATTGAGCTGGTCTACGTCTGCTTTCGGCTGCTGGACTACGCCTTAGACCCGAACTATTTTTCAAATTATGTAAACTCTCTCATTCCGATGAACGTCGGGGCCCTCTGCCTGGCGGGGGTGTGCGCCCTGGCCGGCTGCCTGCTGTTCGTGGGCTTCTGCTTCGCGGCGGCGGCCCAGTTCAAGGCGAAGGATTTCTACTGGCTGCGGCACAGCGCCGTGGGCTTCTGCCTGAGGATGCTCCTGCGGGGGCTGAAATGGCTCTGGAAGCACGGCGTGGTGGGGCTGATCGGCGGCGGTTTCCGGGCCGTGGGCCGGTTTATCCGCCGGATCTATGAGCTGCTGCCCCTGATCTGGCAGTGGCTACTTGTGGGCATGGGGCTGTTCTTTGTGCTTCTGTTCGGCATCTGGCATCTGATCCGGGGACCCGGGCCGTTCTGGATGCTCTGGGCGATCGTGGTGTGCGTCCTGGTGGTACTCTACGGCTCCTACAGCTTCGGCCTGCTCCTAAAGGGGGCCAAGCGGATGAGCCAGGGGGACCTGAACGAGAAGGTGGACGGAAAGTATCTCATCGGCAGCTTTAAAGACTTTGCCCAAGCCCTCAACGCCCTGGGCGACGCCGCCATCCAGGCCGCCCAGAAGCAGATGCGCTCCGAGCGGATGAAGGCGGAGCTGATCACCAACGTGTCCCACGACATCAAAACGCCCCTGACCTCCATCATAAATTATGTCGACTTATTACAAAAAACGGATGATCCCCAGGAGCGGGCCTCCTATCTGGAGGTGCTGGACCGGCAGAGCCAGCGGATGAAGAAGCTCATCGACGACCTGATGGAGATGAGCAAGGCCTCCACCGGCAACCTCACCGCGGAGATCCGGAAGCTGGACCTGGTGGAGGCTGTCACCCAGGCGTTGGGCGAATTTTCCGACAAGCTGGCCGAGGCCAATCTGACCGTGGTGTTCGACCCGCCCAAGGAGCCGGTGTGGATCCAGGCCGACGGGCGGCTGTGCTGGCGGGTGATGAGCAATCTGCTGAGCAACGCCGTCAAATACGCCCTGCCGGGGACCCGGGTGTATATTGAGCTGACCCAGGAGGGCTACCGGGTACGGCTCTCCATCAAAAACGTGTCCCGGGAACAGCTGCGCCACACCGGCGAGGAGCTGCTGGAGCGGTTCGTCCGGGACGACGCCTCTCGGAACACCGAGGGCAGCGGTCTGGGGCTGAACATCGCCAAAAGCCTGATGGAGCTGCAGCGCGGCACGCTGGAGCTGACCGTGGACGGGGACCTGTTCAAGGCCGTCCTGACCTTCCCGACGTAAAATTCACGGATTGTTTTCATTGCCGTCATGACCCGTTCAAAGGCTTCCGTTAATTTATAACCATGAAGTCCGGCGGAAGCCGTGAGCCGCCTGGCTTCTACGTTGGTTCTCTTTTCTACCTCTCTTCTTTCCTAAAAACACAACGCGCGGGTCCCCGCAGCCAAACGGCTGCGGGGATCATCCTTGAAGGGCCTTCCCTAAAAAGAAAGGGCCATTCTTGACAGCGCAGGCAAAAAATGATAAAATACACCCGGTTCCGCAAGGGACCAGGTGCTGCCAGTATAACGGTAGGCGGTTTCCCCCCGAAATGCAGGGGGAGCTTCTTGCCCCCCTGTTTCAGAAAGGGGGGCTGGCCATGACAACGATGGAAGTACTTACATTCTGTCTTGTGATCATCGGCATCATCAACCTGTTTATTCAGCTGATGAAATGATAAGAAGCAACCGCCCCTTCATGCCCATGAGACGCGGTTGCTTCTAACCAAATCCGGGGACTGACCGTCTGCCGGCAGCACCTTTCTATGTTTATTATAGCAACGCTTGAACGCTATGTCAAGTGCTTTATGTTGGTTTGTCAATTGTAGCGTTACAATAGATGTGAGACCGAATAGCTAGAAAAAGGCGATTGAGTTTGTTAGAATAAAGTCACCACAA
>CANQXH010000084.1 GCA_947627745.1 uncultured Oscillospiraceae bacterium | reverse complement strand
GAAAATTTCCGTGTCCCAGAAGGTGTGGCCCTTGTAGCCCTCCCCGGAGAAGCCCTTGGCGCCGATGTTCATCCGGTTGTCGTGGGCCGGGGTCATGAGCTGCATCTGATACTGGGCAAAACGGATGGCCACCTGGTCAAACTGGGGCCCCTCGATGGTGATGGGGGCCCGGTCCCAGACCTTCTCCGCCCATGCCTGGGCGGATTCGGCGTAGATGACGTCGAAGCCGTCGGCCTCGTCGATTTGCAGCTGCTCCAGGGCGTAGCTCTGGATGTCGGAAACGGTGAGATTCGCCGCCTCCTTGTCCCGGGTAGTGTAGACGTTGGCGAATTTTTCCATCACCACCGTCTGGCCCGCGGGAACCTCCACGGTAAAGTTGGAGAACATCCGGCGGCGGAGAATGTTGATATCGCTCTTGGGCTCCACCGGCGCGCCGTCTAGGTTGAAGCGGTGGGTGGCGTCCAAGACAAAGGTGATGTTTGACTGAATGGTGCGGGGAACAAACTGGAGATACTTCTTGTCATAGAACCGGGTCTGGCCCTCGGTGAAGTGCTGGGAGCCGTCGCAGGTCACCCGGCCGTCGATGCCGGACTGGAATTTGACGGAAGAGTTGGCCTTGGGGGTGACGGAAACCCGGATAGCGATGGTGTGGAGCCGCTTGAGGGACACTACCCGCTCAAATTTCAGGGCAAATTCCTCGCCCTTGGGAGAGGTCCACTCTACCTCCCGGGTCAGCAGGCCCGTCTTTAGGTCCAGGGTCCGGTGGTAGGACCGGATGGTGCCCTGGGTCAGGTCGAACCGGACGCCGTTCAGGGTCAGCTCGATGTTGGTCACGTCGGCGGCGTTGGGCAGCTCCGTGACCTCCTCAGGGGAAAAGCGGTCGAAGGTGCCGGCCACCAGCAGGTCCCGGGTCTCCCCCAGGTACTTTTCCTCGGTGGCGGAGCGGAGGCCCAGGTAGCCGTTGCCCAGGCAGAAATTGGCCTCCACCTTCCCCAGGGCATTGGGGTCAAAATTGACCTCGGTCATTTTCCAGCCGCTTTGGTCCAAAACTTGCAGCATGGTCTTCCTCCTTGTAAAAATTAGGATAGGATCATCTTCACGCAGCCGTAAATTCCGGCGTCGTTGCCCAGCTCCGCCAGGGCAAATTCCGTATGGCGGAAGGCGTGGAAGGCGTACTTGCGGTAGTAAAATTCAATGGGGTCCAGGAGGATCTGCCCGGCGTTGGACAGTCCCCCGCCGATAACAAAAATCTGGGGGTCGATGGTGGCGGCCACGGCGGTGAGAGCCCGGCCCAGCCGCTTGCCCAGCAGGTCCAGCTGGGACAGGGCGAAGGCGTCCCCCTCCCGGGCGGCGTCGCAGATGTCCTTGGCCGTCAGCTCCGGGGTGTCCGCCAGGACGGTCTGGGTGCCGGGGTGGTCGTGGAGGTGCTGCCGGGTGACCCGCAGCAGCCCGGTGGCGGAGCAGTACTGCTCCAGGCAGCCCCGGCCGCCGCATTTGCAGCGCACCGGCTCGTCGGGCTCGATGCAGATATGGCCGATCTCGCCGCCAGCGCCGCCGCTGCCATAGATCATCTTATGGCCCACCACGATGCCGCCGCCGATGCCGGTGCCCAGGGTGACCATGACGGCGCTCCAGCGGCCCTTGGCTCCGCCCAGCCACAGCTCGCCCAGGGCGGCGGCGTTCACGTCGTTGGAGACCTGGATGTTTTCAATGTGGGGCTCCATCTTTTTCACGGCGTTGGGGATGTTGAATACGTCCCAGCCTAGGTTGATGCACCGCAGCACCGTGCCGTCCTCGGTGACGGGACCGGGCACGCCCATGCCAATGCCCTCCACCTGGTCCCAGCCGATGCCCCGCTCCGCCATTTTGGCCCGGACGGAATCCAAAGCGTCGGGCAGGACCCATTTGCCGCAGTCCTTCCGGCGGGTCGGGATCTGCCACTTTTCCAGCAGCTCCCCCTCGGTGTGGAACAGGCCCAGCTTGATGGCGGTGCCGCCGATATCGATGCCAAACCCATAGGGTCTCATGGAAAGTCCCTCCACCGCTTACAGAATGTTCAGCAGGTCGGAGAAGCCCTTGAGGTCGTAGTCCTCCTCGCCGCAGCCCTTGGCGTCGCCAAACAGAGCCAGAGCGGTCATGCCGCCGGCCTTGGCGGCTTGGATGCCGGCCTTGGCGTCCTCCACCACGGCGCAGTCCGCCGGGTCGATGCCCAGCTTCTCGGCGGATTTCAGGAACACCTCGGGATCGGGCTTGGAACGGGTGATGTCCGTGCCGTCTGCAATGGCGTCAAAGAAGTCCCCCAGGCCGATCTGGCCCAGGATGAACTTGGTGTTCTTGCTGGAGGAACCAATGCTCAGCTTGTAGCCCCGGGCCCGGAGCTCGTTCAGGGTGTCCCTGACCTCGTCGGTCAGGTCCTTGGGGCTCATGTTTTTCAGCAGCTCCCGGTAAGTATTGTTTTTCTCCTCGGCGAAGGCTTCCTTCTCCGCCTGGGTATACTCCTTGGTGGCCCGCTCCAGAATGATCTCCAGGCTGGCCATGCGGCTGACGCCCCGGAGCCGGTCGTTGATCTTTTCATCAAAATAGATGCCCAGCCGGTCCGCCAGGGCCTTCCAGGCCAGGTAATGGAACTTGTCGGTGAAGCAGATGACCCCATCCAGGTCGAAGATCACGGCTTTCTTTTGAAATTTCATAAAAAAGTCCTCCTTAAACATTCAATTTGCCGGGCGGTCCCGGCGGATCCACTTTTTGACCATCCTATTATATTTCATTCCGGCACATTTTACAAGAGGCAATTCCCAAACTGCGGAAAATTCGGCACATTCTGCAGGATTCACCGATTGTTCCCAACTGGACCCTTGATTTTACCGGTGGGCTGTGGTATATTGTGCATAGCGTTTTCCCATCCTAAAATAAGGAAGTCTTAAAATGAATACCTCGGTTTTTGAAAACTACGAGTCCAACGTCCGCTCCTACTGCCGCAGCTTCCCCACCGTCCTCACCCGGGCCAAGGGAGCCCTGATCTGGGACGAGGAGGGCCGGGAATATGTGGATTTCTTCGCCGGCTCCGGCGCGCTGAACTACGGCCACAATCCGGACAAAATGAAGAAGCGGATGATCGAATATCTGGAAAACGACGGGATCCTCCACGGCATGGACTTCTATACCCCTGCCAAGCGGGCGTTTCTGGAATACTTTGAAAAGAACATCCTGGAAAAGAAGGGCCTGAATTATAAGATCCAGTTCGCCGGCCCCACCGGCACCAACGCGGTGGAGGCGGCGCTGAAAATCGCCCGGAAAAGCACCGGGCGGCAGACTGTCTTTGCCCTGATGGGCGCGTTCCACGGCATGACTCTGGGCGCTCTGGCCCTGACCACCGACCGTTCCAGCCGAGACGGCGCCGGGGCGGCCATGGGGAATGTGGTCCATGTCCCCGCCCCCTATATGTTCCCGGAGCTGGACACCATCGACTACATGGAGCGGCTGCTGACCGACGATCACTCCGGCGCGGAGAAGCCCGCCGCCGTGGTGATCGAGACCCTGCAGGCCGACGGCGGCATCTATGTGCTGCCGGTGGAATGGCTCCGGCGGCTGCGAGCCCTGTGCGATAAGTATGGCATTTTGCTGATGGTGGACGACATTCAGGTGGGCAACGGCCGGACCGGCACCTTCTTCTCCTTCGAGCGGGCGGGGATCGTGCCCGATATCGTGACATTGTCCAAGTCCATCGGCGGCTGCGGAATGCCGCTGAGCCTGGTACTGTTCAAGCCCGAGCTGGATTTCTGGGAGCCCGGTCAGCACACCGGCACCTTCCGGGGCAATCAGCTGTCCATGGTGGCGGGCCTGGCGGGCCTGGAAATCATGGTGGAGGAGCAGGTGGAGCGGCAGGTCCAGGAAAAGGGCAAGCTGGTGGAGGCCTTCCTTCGGGACGAGATCGCGCCTCTGGACAGCCGGATCCAATACCGGGGTTTAGGGCTTCTCTGGGGCGTGGACTTCGGCGCCTTCGGCAAGGACATGACCAAGCCTCTGGTGGCCGCCTGCTTCCACAACGGCCTGATCGCCGAGCGGGTGGGCCGGGATAACCAGGTCCTCAAGCTGATGCCGCCCCTGGTGATCGAGGAACCGATCCTCCTGCGGGGTCTGGAGCTGCTGAAAAAGTCGGTTCAGGAGATTCTGTAAAAATTTCGGATAGAGAAGACGTGATCTTTTGAAAAAGCTGCGGTTTTACTTCGCCCTCTGGATGGCCAAGGCCGTCAGGCTGGCCATGCGGCTCCTGGGCCGCAACGCCTCCTATCTGCCGGGAAAGCTGGCGGTGAAGCTGTGTCCGGACTTTCTGGCCCACATCCACCCGCCCAAGACGGTGATCGCCGTCACCGGCACCAACGGGAAAACCACGGTGAGCAACCTGCTCACCTCCTTGCTGCGGAAAAATGGCTATACGGTGGCCAACAACGCCCTGGGCTCCAATATCCAGGGCGGAGTGGTCGCCGCTCTGCTGGAGAACGCCACCCTTTCCGGACGGGTAAGGACCGACGCCGCCGTGCTGGAGGTGGACGAGCGCAGCTCCCTGCTGGTGTATGGGGACCTAAAGCCGAACTATCTGGTCTGCACCAACGTGATGCGGGACTCCATCAAGCGCAACGCCCACCCCGGCTTCATCCGGTATCTGCTGGACAAGGCGATCCCCGCCGGAACCAAGCTGATCCTCAATGCCGACGATCTGATCTGCGCCGAGCTGGCGCCCCAGTGCGCGGAGCGGACCTATTTTGGCATTCAGGCGGAGGCCCCCGCGGGGGCGCCCGATCTGGAGGGGCTGGATCTGGTGTACTGCCCCCACTGCGGCGGGAAATTGGAGGCGGAATATCTGCGCTACGATCATATTGGCCGGATGCGCTGCCCCAGCTGCGGCAACACCTCCCCTGCCCCGGATTTTCTGGTGACGGAAATCTGCCGGGAGGCGGGAACGGTTACCATTGCCCAGGACGGGCAGCCCCAGACCTATAAGCTCCTGAACGACAATATCGTGAACATCTACAACCAGTGCTGCGTGGTGGCGGTGCTGTCCCGGTTGGGCCTGTCCCCGGAGAAAGTCGCCGCCGGGCTGGATACCGTGGAGATCGTGAAGAGCCGCTACGACCATGTGGAGTCCGGCGGACTGAAAATCACCATGCAGTCGGCCAAGGGGCAGAACCCCGACGCCTGCGCCCGGAGCTTTCAATATGTGGCGGATCAGCCCGGGGAAAACAAGGTGGTGTTCTTCCTTATCGACGACAAAGGGGACAGCCAGGGCAGCTCGGAGAATCCCTGCTGGGTCTATGACTGTGATTACAGCCCCCTGGCCCATCCCTCCATCTCCCAGCTGGTCTTTTCCGGGCCCCGGTGCCTGGATCAGCAGCTGCGGGCGCTGATCGCCGGGGTGCCCCAGGAAAAGATCGCCCTGTGGCCCTCCTTCCAGGGCGGCGGGCATCTGGTGGACACCGAAAAATGCCGGGATATCTATATCCTGTACGATGTGTACTTGGACAAAGAGGCGCTGAGCGTGAAAAAGACCCTGCTGGAAAAGGAGGCCGGGAAATGACCGCTGAAATTCTCTTTCCCGAAATCTGCGGCCTCTACGGGGACGTCTACAACGGAAAATATATGGCCATGGCCTGCCCCCAGGGAGATTTTCACTACACGCCCTTTACGGAGGAGCCTTATTTTGTCCGACATCCGGTGGATCTTCTCTATATCGGCACCATGACTGAGGACACCCAGCGCCGGGTCCTGGAAAAGCTGCGGCCTCTCAAGGCCCGGCTGGAGGAGCTGATCGACGCGGGCGTGCCCATCCTGGCCACGGGCAACGCCTCCGAGCTGTTCGCCCGGGAGATCGACTACGTCACCGAGGGCGTGAAGGCCTCGGGCCTGGGGATCTTCGACGTGACGGTGAAAACCGACCTGTTCCGCCGGTTCAACGGCAAGGTCCTGGGGGACATGGACGGCAGGACCGTGGTGGGCTTTCACAGCCAGTTCAGCTTCCTCTACGGGGACAATACCGATTCCTATTTTCTCAAGTGCGTCCGGGGCGTGGGCCTGAATCCGGAGAGCAAGCTGGAGGGCCTACGGAAGAAGAATCTGATCTGCACCCAGCTGCTGGGCCCCCTGCTGGTGCTGAACCCGGACTTTTGCGCCTATTTTCTGGGCCTGGCCGGGGTGGAGGCTCAACTTCCCTACCCCCAGGCGGCCCGGGCCGCCTTCGATCAGCGAGTAAAGGAATTCTCCGACCCCAAAATCCAATTCGGCCACAACCGCTGACGCCGGAGGGCATGGAAAAAGCGAGGAAAATCACAGAGCGAGGTGTTTTATCAATGAAAAAGCCGCTGAAAATCGTCTTGTGTATTCTGCTTGTATGTCTGCTCCTTGTAGGGATCTGGTGCGCCGTCTCGTACTATATGCAGAAGAATCTGCCCACTTATCCCGGTGAGCCTCCGTTTACACACGCCAACGATCTTCCGGCGGAAAATGATACGTCCAATTTTCCGCCCGCCTTGGCTTGCCCTATGCTTTTGTAGAGGGCAAGTGCCTTGTGTATATGGACGGCGCTTTTCTCGCCGCAGTAGTGAACAGAACCGCTCCGAAGCGCAGACTTCGGAGCGGTTCTGTTCGTTCTTAGGATTTGGGACTATGGCCGGAAGCCCTCGAAAATGGGGACCCAGCCCTCCTCCACGGCGGCGTCGAAATCCGCCTTGTTCCGCAGGGTCCAGGTGACCCCCTGGATGCCCCACAGCTTCCGGCAGATCCGGTTGGTCAGCAGCGTCCGGTTGTTGAACCGGTACGCCAGGAAGTCCGGCACAGTCAGGAAATTTTCCAGATTGTAGGTCACGGCGAAGGCCAGGGGCCAGGGCAGGATCGTTTTCTCATGGAGATAATCCTCCGCCAGCTGCCCCCGGATCACCTGAGGGGCGTGCTTTTTCAGCCACATCAGGCACCGGCTGTCAAAGGACTCGACGCAGTAGGGGCCTTGGTAGTCCTTCAGGGCGGCCATGGCCGCTTCGCACAGGGCGCTGACGTTGGTCCCGTCGGATTTCAGCTCGATAATCATGGGGGCCTTCCCGTCGAACAGCGCCAGCACATCTTCAAATAGGGGGATGGTCTCCTGGGTGCCCTGGAGGAAGCAGGTTTTCAGCTCGGGGGCGGTCAGGTCCTCGATTTTCCCCTCCCGACCGGTCATCCGCTTTAGGGTATGGTCGTGAAGCACCGCCAGGGAGCCGTCTTTGATCAGATGCAGGTCCAGCTCGATGCCGTAGCCCTGCTCCAGAGCGGCCCGAAAGGCGGCCATGCTGTTTTCCGGGCGCTCCCCATCGTGGAGGCCCCGGTGGGCGTAGTTCCAGCCCAGCAGGTCCTTCCAGCCCGGGTGCCCCTTCCGGCCCCGGAGGGCCAGCAGGAACCCGACCGCCAGGGTAAGCGCGATGATCAAAACCCATATCATGGCTCAGTCCCCCACGTCAAAGGCTTCCAGGCCCTTCTTGGCCTCCACCTTGTTGTCCCCGTGGCGGACAAAGCCCATGGTGATGAAGGAGCCCAGCACCGCCAGGGCGGCATAGGGGAACAGGGTGTGGTAGCTGACGTTTTCCAGCAGGAAGCCGGCCACGATGGGGGTGACGATCTGGGCCGCCATGGAGAAGGTGTAGTACAGCCCTGTGAATTTGCCCACTTCGCTGCCCTTGCACATCTCCACCACCATGGGCAAGCTGTTGACGTTGATGGCCGCCCAGGCCATGCCTACCAGAATGAATAGCACATACAGCAGGGGGCTGAACTCCTTGGCAAAGACGGTGTACAGGAAGGCCGCGAAGAAGCAGGCGGCCAGGAGCAAGGCGCCAAAGCGGATGGTCTTCCGGCGGCCCACCTTGCTGGCGATGTTGCCCACGGGGATGTAGCTGACGATGGCGCCCGCGGTGGCCACGGTCAGGCAGGTATTGGCGCTGCCCAGGGGCATGTTCCAGACGTTGGTGGCATAGGTGGAGAACCAGGTGGTGACGCCGTTATAGCCGATGAACCACAGGGAAATGGACGCCAGCAGGAAGCCCAGGCTCCATTTCACGTCCTTGGGCAGGGCCTCGCCGTTCTCTGTCTGCTCGGCCAAATTGTCCTCCGGGTGGGCCTGCTCATATTCCTTCTGCCGGGCCACCAGTTTGGGCTCGTCCACCAGGAACATGATCACGGCCAGAGCCCCCAGCATGATGCCGCCCACGATGGAAAACAGAGGCAGATAATCCACATGGACCCCCGCCCCGGGCTTTTGCCGGTAGAGGACCGAGGAGACCAGCAGATAGATGACGCCGCCCACGGCGCCCATGAGATTGATAATGGCGTTGGCCTTGCTCCGCAGGGGCTTGGGGGTCACGTCGGGCATCAGGGCCACGGCGGGGCTCCGGTAGGTGCCCATGGCGATGAGCAGCAGTCCCAGCACCGCGATAAAGCCCACCAGCTTCCACAGAGCCGGCGAGGCGGCGTAGCTGTTGTCCAGCAGGGGCAGCAGGATCATCAGCGCCACAGAGACCAGGGTGCCGAAGAGGATGAAGGGCCGCCGCCGGCCCAGGGCACTGCGGCACTTGTCCGACAGCCCGCCAAACAGGGGCAGCAGGAACAGGGCCAGGATATTGTCCAAGGACATGATGAAGCCGGAGTATGTCTTATTGATTTCGAAGGTGTTGGAGAGCATCAGCGGGATCAGATTGTCGTACATCTGCCAGAAGGCGGAGATGGCTAGGAAGGCAAAGCCCACCAAAACGGTACGTTTTGTGTCAAGTTTCATAAATTTCTCCTCCATTTTCCTGTTCCTTTTTGTTAGATATCTCTATTATACAGGTTTTTTGCCAAATGTCCAGAAAAAAATGCGGCTTCCGAGGTGAACTGCACCCCATTTGTTAGACGATGTGATATAATGTCTAACAAGTGGGGTGATTAATAATGCCAAAAGGAGTACCGAATAAACGATACACGCCGGAATTTAAGAAGCTGGTGATCGAGACGATGCGGCAGGAGCGGCTCAGCTATCATGAAACATGCCGTCGGTTTGAGGTAAACAGCAGAGACCAGATCAAGTCATGGGAACGAATCTATC
>CANQXH010000083.1 GCA_947627745.1 uncultured Oscillospiraceae bacterium | reverse complement strand
GGAAATTCCCTGCCTTTTTCTGTGCTCGTTTAACCCATCGTCTGATTCATCCTCTCATCCTCATGGTCGTCCGGCTTATGGCCCATGGCGATGCGCTTCTCCTGTAGCTCACGCCGCCGCTTGCGGTCAATGTGGAGGCCCATATGGGTGGAGTCCTGGGCGGTGGAGTCCCGGAAGATGTTCGCCATGTGGTGGAACATCCGCAGGGCCGCCAACGTGACGGACGACGTGCGGATGTCGCTCATGTGATCCAGGAAGAATTTGGCGTAGCGGTTTCCCTGCTTCGCCGATTGGGTGAGGTAGTACACCGCCGCTTCTCTGTCGGGTAGTACCTCCCGGCCCAGCAGATAGAGCTTACCGAGAGTATATTGTGCATACTGGTTGCCCTGCTCGGCGGAGGCTTTCAGGTAATTGATGGCCGTGTTCACGTCCTTCTCCGCGTTTTCTCCCGCGAGGTAGACCTTGCCGAGAGTGTACCTCGCATACTGGTCGCCGGCATCGGCGGCGTACTTGAGCCAGCGGATGGCCTCGGTGGAGAGGCCAACAGGCAGCAGGAGCTTTCCGAGCGCGTAGGCCGAGCAGACTGTACCACGTTCCGCGGATTTTCTGAGCCATCCCTCGGCCCTTACCCAATCGGCGGCGACACCCAGCCCGTCACGGTACACCTTACCCAACTGGTGAGCGGCGATGGTGTACCCTTCCTCCCATAGCTTTTGTAACTCATCAATGGCAGACCGCTTTTCGTCCATGTCGGCCTCCTCATCGTAGAGAGCTTTCTTCGCTTTGCGGTATCTCTCGGCCTGCTCATATATTCTGTGGATGCCGGAGATTGGAGGCGGGACTGTCTCCGCGCTCTCCGGCTCGTCGTCCATACCCTCATCCTCAAATGTGACCCTGCGCTCCGCCAGCTTCAGCGTCTCGCGGATCACCATATTCCGCACGGGCTTGAACTCCTTTTGCCGGGAGAGCGGCACACGCTCAGGCAGGTCGTCTGTGTAGGTTCGCACCACCTCGTCCTGCATATCCTGCCAGAGCGAGTACGCCGCAGCGACTCTCTCGTCCTTCGCCAGCTCGTCCACGATCTCGTCGACGACGCTCTTGACCCTCGGCGGGAGGTAGCCGTAGACCTTCTTCCCCTTTGTGGTCTTGAGCTTCTCGGCCAGCTCACTGATGAGCTGCTCCAGCCGCTCGCTGACGGCGGAGCCGCTGTTCATGGAGGTCACCAGCTCCGCCATCTGTGCTTGTGCTGACTTCCCCAGCGCATTTCTGTACTCGGTCTTTCGCTCGTAGGTGTTCAGCAGATCCTGCTCGAAGACGCGCGTGGCGAACGCGGACTTGATGTCCCGAATACCCTGCTTGGTAAGGTAGCCCTCCTTGGGATCAAAGGAGAACACCACCATGTGGATGTGGACGTGCTTCTCCTTTTCGTGCAGCGCGGCATACCACCGCAGATGCTCCAGCGGTATTCTGTAGCCCTTTGCTATCTCTTGGACGCAGGAGTTGACCAGCGCCCGCCAGTTGTCCACGTCGGTGTAACCGAGACGTTCCGCGTCCTCGCGCCGCAGTGACACCACCGGCGTCCAGACGATGCCGGGGTGATTTGCCACCTCCGCCACGGCCTTGCTGAGATTCGTAACCTTCCCGTCCTTATCCCACAGCCCGTGGTCGCCGTCACTTTGAACACCTGGACGGTGAGAGACATAGTCCAGATAGTTTTCGCGCTTATCCATGGAGTCTATGAACTGCTCCCACACCTGGTCGATGAACTCCGACGCGGCGTCCTTGGTGTGCATGGAGAGGTAGTCCTCGTACTCCGCCAGCTCCTTCGACTGAGGAAACGTTTTGACGAGCCGCAGGATATACTCGCGCTGTTTCTCTGTTGTGGACTCCGAGCCTCGCTCTGACCTGAGCAGGTCCACGCCGTCACGTGTAGCGATGTACTTGGTGCGGTGCGCAAGTCTGGACTTGTCCTGCCCGCCCTTGAGGTAGGGTGAGATGAATATTATCCGGGCCACTTGGTATCATCCTTCACGGGTATGCGCCTTTGCACATCCAGCGCGTGGTCAAAGCTCACCTGACCGCAGGTCTTCTTCACCTCGTCTATTGCGAACGCCCGGAGGGCCTTGCGGTCGATGTCGTCCACCCGGAAGTGGGCGGCGATGGTGTGGCAGGCCATGTTCAGCTCCACCGCCCACTTGAAGAGGAGAGAGCGGAGCCGGTTATTGTTGTTTTCCAATATCCCGCGGATCATGGACGACAGCACCGGGCCCAAGAAGTTGGAGGCGTCGTTTGATTCCAGGTAGCTCACGTAGAACGCGAGAGCGTTGTCGATGAACTCGCTGCGCGTTTTACAGTTGTCCCGTTTCATCCAGTGGTCGATGTCCTCAATGGCAGTGGGCCGCAGCCACACCGCGGTCCTCACTTTGTTGTTTTCAGTATTTTCCAATGTAGTCCTCCTTTTGTTGTATGACTCACCAAAAAGCTCTGCGGCACCGGCGTTTTGGGCTTCAAGGTGCACCTGAAACCGGGGCAGCCGTTTTTACCGACCACCCCGGCGAAACTCAAAAAAGCCCCGCACTGCGGGGCTTTGCGGCCGGGAGGTGGGCGCTTGCGACCACCTCCCTTTATCTTGTGCGATAATCGAACGGAGCCAAAAGTCTGAAAACGGCATCTTGACCTCGCTCCAACAGCGGCTCACACGCCGCGCCTTATTTGAGTGGTGCGCTTGCCCCACGCAGAGCGGGAAACCGGCACACGCGGCGACCAGCGCCGCAACGGGGGGCACGCACTCAGTACAGAATCCATACGCCGCCGCTGTCGCGACCCTCGGCCTTTACACACGCTCTCGCAGAATTTCTTCTGTGGCTCCTCCGTCTGATTGCGCTGCTCTCCCCGGAGCGACGACTGATTCACACCACCTGCAAATCCACACCGTTGTCATTCGAGTTGTAGGCAGTGCAGACGCAGAGGGTGAGCCACGATTTTGGTGACCCGCCAGGACAGAGGAGCAACTGCTGGTGGTAGTCTTTCGTTCTTGTGTGGGGAGCATAGAGCATCCGTTGTATGCGAGTTGGTATCTCACAGTGACCATCCGCCCCACCGACATGGCAGAGGGTGATGCTCAGGTGAGTGTTACCACAACGCATCCTCCGGGGAGATGGCGGAGTGCCGCAATCATCTCCGAACAGAGAGCAGACCGAACCAGGTCAACGCGGAGAGCCTGATTTCTCTCTCCGCCCTTGCTCACCATCACGGAGTAGTGGAGTGCGTCAGCGACATTGACTCAGAAAAGTAGCGCAGAGGGATGAGCACCGCGTCCTCTCGTCCCTGAGTCAGTGACGCGCCGTCCTCACAACTTCCGTCAGGTCCATCCCGGTACCCTCAGCGCGCTGATGTACTTCCGGCATGGTGTTGACTGACGGTAACCTCGTAGCCTTGTGAGAAACACGGGACGTCTCTGTCACCGACACGGCAGAGGGGTGATACTTTGCCTGCCATGCCACGGGACTGTCTCCGGCATCTCCGCTCAACCTTCTTCCGAGCCACCGTACATCTGTTGGAGAACATGACGAGGCAGGACTGCTCCCCAATCCGCAATCTCAAGAGGCCGTTCCACATATTCTCCACCCGGCCTGTCCTCCCGTCAGCACGCCAACCCGGTCTCGGATTTCTCGGCGATCAGTTCGTCTCTTTCATATGCTGTCCTCCTCCCCCTCGTCCGACTCATCCTCCAGGTACGGACAGTCCTCCCCGTCGCAGCCAGCGCAAATCTCGTTGGCTCGCTTTCTGAATTCATCGGCAAGAGCGACGAGACTGCTCATAGCTTCCCGCAGGTCGTTGGCGGACATCTGATTTTTTGTGACGATGATCGCGCTCCCGGAGACATGAGCCTCCAGCTCGTCCGTCCGGGCGAGACCGGCCAGCCTGAGCATTTCAGGAGTGAGCCGCGCATCCCCCGGCGTGCTTTTTTCAATGGTAATCTTCATTTCACACCTCTTTTCATTGTTTGTCCCGCACTGGAGAGCCAGCGGTTAGGGCGTTCTCAGGCTTTCACCGGACCTGATTTGCGGGTTTAGTATAGTGGCTTGTACTGTTCATAGAAATACCTCCTGATAATAAAATGACCGCGGTTGAAACACCTCGGTTGTTGTGTGAGTTTTGCCTGGGGTGGCTCTATCCGCAGATGTTTTCTCTCATCCGTCGTACTGTTTAACGCGCCTCAAAACGGGAAGTATATTCAATATCACAATTTATTGCGGTACTTCTTGCAAATAAAATAGAAATCTGATATAATGACCCCAAATATAGATGGTCATTTATCGTTTTTGGTACGGCTTCATTCATAAGGACATTTTACATCTGCGGGAGGAAGAAATGGATTATAAAAATATGCCATTGTTTTATTCTTTCCAGCAGATAAATGGAGTTTCTGCCAAAAAAGAGCGTCAATATTGGAGCAATGGGATAGAAGATTTATACGATCTAAAGGAAGTAATTTCTCCACAACAGTCGTTTTTCTCGGAACCAGATATTGTTTCGCCTAGCTTAGATGCATTAGCGCGCAAAGATGCTGACTTCTTTGTGGAACGGTTGGATAAGAAGTACTATTATCGCATCGCGTACTCATTCCCAAAGGACGTCATGTTTTTGGATATCGAAACCACCGGACTAAGCAAAATCTATCATTATGTAACACTCATTGGTTGGATAATGAACGGTAAATATGACTGCTGGATTCAGGGCATGGATAGAGATAAGTTTTTAAATGCATTTAATTCAGCAAAAATTATTGTTACGTATAATGGCACTTTGTTCGACTGCAAGTTCCTTGATTGTTTGTTTCAAACAAATGCATTTTCTGAAAAGCCACATTTGGATTTGATGTTTCTGTGTCGAAGATTTGGATTGACAAACGGGCAAAAGAAAATAGAAAAAGGCTTAGGATTTATACGCCCTGACCAAGTAGCCGAGTCAGATGGCAAGGAAGCCGTTGCATTGTGGTATAGTTTTTTGTTTGGAAATCGTTACGCATTAGATAAACTTATTACATACAACTACTATGACGTTTTGGGCATGACCTATATTTTAGATTGGGTAGTTTTTAACCGAATTTGTATTGACGAGTTCCCAAAAATTACGCTTGCTAAAAAATTCTATGGTAACATTGATTTAAATAGAGAATCAGTCTTTCCTTCGGAGGTGATATGTACTGCAATAAGAAAATATGTTAAAAACTCAATAAGCAATTTCAAGCGCGAACAGTTAAAACGCTCGTTCCCGTTTCGCGTTATTGGCATAGACTTGGCAGGAAAAGTAAGCAGCCGTACGGGAATGTGCTTATTGGTCAATTCTGAAGCAAAGACTATGGTGGCCCATACTGATGAGGACATTATCGAAGCCGTTGAGACATATAGACCTGACTTGATTTCAATAGATGCGCCACTGTCTTTGCCGAAAGGTAGGACGAGCGTTTATGACGATGATCCTTGTCGCTCAGCGGGCATATTACGTTTTTCGGAAAGGGAATTAAAGAAGCGCGGCGTTAACAGTTATCCGGCGCTTATTCGGTCTATGCAGATGCTGACACAACGGGGAATTGATTTGGCAGACCTCTTTCGACATAAGGGATATCCTGTTATTGAATGTTTTCCGGGTGCTGCTCAAGATGTTGTTCAGTTACCAAGAAAGCGCACCGATCAGTCGTTGTTAAAAAAAGGATTAACAGAGCTGGGGATAGATGGGGAGTTCCGTAAATCGAGCGTTACACATGACGAATTGGATGCGATTACTGCAGCTCTTGTCGGTCAATTTTTTATTTCCGGATTTTATGAACCGCTTGGAATTCCAGAGGAAAATGATATGATTATTCCGCAGAAGGAGTATCGCCAACCTAAACACAAGTTGATAATCGGGTTAGCGGGACCTACCGCAACGGGCAAAACTGTGGCCGGGGAATATATAGCAAATAAAGGGTTTGAATATGTTAGATATAGCTTAATAATTGAACGCGATCTTAGAAAAGGTTATTCCCGTACGACTCGGAGTTGTCTCCGTCAAGAAGGGTGGACCTTATATTCTGGACACAACCAATACAATTTAAACAAAGAATTGTTGGACTATGCGTCCGATTCACGGAATATGGTTATTGATGGTATGCGCCATCATGAAGATTATACATTCTGGAAAGAGCAGGGCTTTTTAAACTTTTTACTAATCTATATTGATTCTAATTATAATATTCGCAAAAAAAGGTTTATCGAACGCGGAAATGATAGCAATACGTACGATGAGGTTATTAGACATCCTGTAGAAAGTAACGTTGAATTGCTCAGGAGAAAAGCCGACTTTGTATTGGACAACAATGGAACGTTAAATCAGCTGTATGATGAGTTAGATGATGTGCTTCAAGAGATACGAAAACTTACTCTGAATGGGTAGTTAAATAACCTATGTTTCTAGATACTTGGAGGTAAATTTATGGGTGTATCAATAGTAGTTGGGGGGCAATTTGGCTCCGAAGGCAAGGGGAAAGTAGCCTATTGTTTCGCAAAAAAGTATAATGCGTCTTCGGTGGTACGTGTGGGGGGAATTAACTCAGGCCATACCGTTATTTCTGAGGGAGGGGAGGCGGTTATCCTCAGAACACTCCCTACTGCGGCTATTAGTGGGGACGTAAATTGCATTCTTCCAGCAGGAAG
Source organism: uncultured Oscillospiraceae bacterium (assembly GCA_947627745.1). GTDB lineage: Bacteria > Bacillota > Clostridia > Oscillospirales > Oscillospiraceae > Faecousia. The sequence goes on along the minus strand of CANQXH010000083.1, from coordinate 2,599 downwards.
CTATATTGATGTTGCCCTGTTATTTGAAGAGATTAGAAAAACAGGTATTACAGAAGCGCGGATTAAAATTCATCCCAATGCTGTTGTCATAACTGAGTCACTGATACGAGATGAAAGAAACGGAGATTTGAGTCGGAGAATAGGTTCAACTGCAAGCGGGACTGGAGCTGCGGTAGGTATGCGTGTCGAACGAAAAAAAGATATTACTCTGGCGAAAGACGTAAAGTCATTGGCTCCATTTATCTGTGACACAGGCGATTTCCTCCGTGGAGAGTTATTAAAGAGAAGAGAGGTAATAGTTGAGGGAACACAAGGATATGGATTATCTAATCTACACTCCCCATATTATCCTTATGCTACAAGCCGAGATACTACGGCTGCGGGCTTCCTTTCTGAGACGGGGCTAAGTCCATTCGATGTATCTCATATTATCATGGTTATACGTTCCTATCCTATACGTGTAGCAGGGGATTCAGGCCCGTTGCCTAAGGAATTAACATGGGAAGATGTAACAAAGCGTTCTGGGAACGCTTCACCCATTTGCGAATATACAAGTGTTACAAAAAGAGTAAGACGGGTAGGAGAGTTTGATAAGGACATAGTCTTACAGGCAATTGTCGCAAATTGTCCGGATCAAATTGTACTGAATCACATGGATTATATCCCCGGAGAAAGCAACTCTTCTGATGAAATTAATAGAAATATGTTTATTGATCAGACACAGAAAGAACTACATACGAAAATAAATTACATTGGGTTGAATCCCAGAGATATATATAAAATGTAGGGGCAATGCCATGAACAAATATGCAAGTTCCTATAAAGAAGCAAAAGAGAGATATGAGCAGTGGAAAAAGAAAGACCCATTTCCCAGTATACCATCAGCATTACTAAACTCTGGTGATATCATGGATTATGTTCGAGCAACGGCGATGATATATCCGTTCCATGAATCAGATTTGCATGGTGCGACCTACACCGTTCGTTTGAATGGTTTGTGTGTTTACTATACTGAAGATGAGTCCGGTCAGATAAAGAGTAACTATCTTAGAGTCGGTGATGAGGAGCACTTGCTTCCAAATGTGGTAGAAAACAGGAAAAAATATAATCAGAGCAAAAACGTAGTTCTGGAACCAAACTCCATTACCTATGTAACAGTAGAACCGGTCTTTCAAGTGCCGAATTATCTTGCCTTACGATTCAATCTTAAGATATCTCATGTATATAAAGGCCTCCTCTTAGGTACTGGCCCTATTATTGATCCGGGCTTTGTTGGAAGGTTGTCAATTCCGCTTCATAATCTTACATCCAACAGATATGTTCTTCGAGAAGATGATGAGATAATATCATTGGAAGTAACAAAAATGAGTCCCATTTCCGAGAAGAATGACCCCAAGGATTCTGTAGCCGTATTTGATTTTATGGAGAAAATGGGGACATACATTCCTACCGAGATTCCCCAAAATAGACAGGTAACGGATTATATTCATTCGGCGCTAAAGGATGCAGATAGTCATGTGATTGTTAGCTCTGTTATTGGCGCAACTAGCGATGCAAAAAGAACGGCACAGAAAGCCGAAGAAAAATCAAATGAAGCACAGCGCAAGGTGAAAAAGTTGAGATCTACCCTTCGTGGTGTGGGCATTGGTGCGGCCATTACTGTTGTAATTGCTATTGCAGCATTGTTAGTCGGACTGCTGTTGCCCACGTATCAGTTGATTCAAGCTGTTAATGAAACGCAAGCGGATTATGCCGTGCAAATAAGTAAATTAGAGGAAAGAATTGCTGAACTTGAATTAAAACTGGGGGAGATTGATAACCCAAGCGGTGAATTGCCGTGGAGTTATTGGAAATATTGGATGCCATACAAAGTAATAGGAGAAGCGACTAATGAGAATTGAAATTTGCGGAGGAATTGCATCGGGTAAAACCACGTTGGCGGCTTCTCTAGCAACTGCGCACAAGGAACTTATACCCATCTTTGAGGATTTTACTGGGAACGGCTTTCTCGCTGATTTTAACTGCGCTCCAGATTATTACGCATACGAAACTGAAATTTCATTTTTACTTGAGCATATGCACAAGATCAAGAAGGGTATGTTAAACAAATCATCCATGATCTGTGATTTTTCACTTGAGCAGGATTATGCATATGCAAAGAATAATTTATGCGAAAGTGACATGAACACCTTTTCGCAAATATATTCTTCTGTTATCCAACGAGTTTCTGGCCCAGATATTATTATTTTACTTGAATGCGAAATCTCCACAATGCTTAGAAGAATCTCCGAGAGAAGTCGTGCGTCTGAAAGCAGTATAACAGCGAAATATCTTGAATTAACAACTACCGTACTGAAAAATCATATTGCGCATAAGAATCCAAGAGTTATACGACTCAACTCGGATATATATGATTTTAGAGAACCCGAAGTGGCTGCTTATTTACTTTCTGAAAAGATTAAAATTGGTTTTTAGGTTAATGTTCTTAGAAGAACGTGATTCAGGAGGAAAATGCAAAGATTAACCGCCTGATGCTTATCTGATGCAATCGCACTGAGATTTGTGAGAATTTCGTCTCATAAGTTATCCGAAGTCTCAA
>CANQXH010000082.1 GCA_947627745.1 uncultured Oscillospiraceae bacterium | reverse complement strand
CTCAACATGGGCGTGGGCATGGCCGTCGTCTGCGCCGAGGACGACGTGGCCGCGCCCCCGGGGGAGGCAAAATACAGCTCGATGGGCGCGCCGGCGCCGGGGACTCCGGGGATCACGGCAGAGCCTGCCACCGCCGCCCGCCCCTTCTCCACCGGAACATGGGCCTCGATCACCTTGCCGGTGTTCACATTAAAGATCCGCACCACGGTCACCGGCTCCACCGCCGGGACCAGCCCCTCGTCGATGGCGAAGGGCCCCACGGCCGAGGAGATGTTCCCGCAGTTGAGATTATCCGACACCGAGGGCTGGTCAATACTCACCTGAACGAAGTAGTAATCCACATCGATCCCGGGTCTGAGAGAGGGGGAAATGACCGCGATCTTACTGGTGGAGGAGGTCCCCCCGCCCATGCCGTCGATCTGCTTGGGGTCGGGCGTCCCCATGACCCGCTGGAACAGCTTGGGCCAGGCGGCCCGGTCGGCGGGCAGATCCTTCTCATGGAAAAAGACCGCCTTGCTGGTCCCGCCCCGCATATAGACGCAGGGATATTTTTTAACCGTCATCGTCCGTTCCCTCCATGGGCTTGATTTTTCGGATCACATCCAGGACGGTCCCGTCCCGGCTCTCTACCACCGCCACCACCCGGTCCTCAAACGCGATATCCGCCGGTTTCCCGGCGATGCCGTAGGCGATGTCCCGCAGCTCCTGGATGGTCCGCAGCGGCAGGCCCTTGCCCCGATAGGCCGCCAGCAGGTCCTCCCGGCGGGGATTGACGGCGATGCCGTAGTCGGTCACCACCACATCCACCACCTCGCCGGGCGTGGTGACGGTGAGGACCCGGTCCCGGACCGTGGGCATTCTTCCCCGGACCAGCGGCGCCACGATGATGGCGCACTTGGCTCCCGCCGCCGTGTCCGGGTGTCCGCCGGGCGCGCCTCGAACAATGCCGTCGGAGCCTGTGACCACGTTGACGTTGAAATCCACGTCCACCTCCAGAGCCCCCAAGATCACAAAGTCCAGCTTGTTGACGTAGGCGCCCTTGTTCATGGGGTCGGCGTACTCGGAGGTGGAGATCTCCACATGGCCGGGATGCTCCCGGATGTGGCGAATGGCGTAGGCGTCGAAGCACTGGGCATCCACGATCCTGTCCACCAGGCCGGCGTCCATCATCTCGCACATAGCCTGCATGATGCCGCCGATGGCAAAGCTCATCTTCACGCCCCGTTCCTCCATCAGTGGCCGGAGCATCCCTGTCACCGCCAGGGCTGCGCCACCGCCGCCGGTCTGGAAGGAGAAACCGTCCTGAAAATAGGGGGACTCGGCAATCACACGGGTGCAGAACTGGGCCATCATCAGCTCCCGCTGGTCCTTGGTGACCCGAATGACGTTGCTGACGATCCGGTTGGGGTCCCCGATGGCGGGGACCTGGCACACATAGTCCACATCCGTCATGGAGATGCTGGCGGGTACGTTGGGAAAAGGCACCAGGCAATCGGTGATCACCACGACCTTATCCGCGTATTTCGCGTCCACCATGGAGTAGGACAGTACGCCGCAGTCGCTTTTGCCTCCCACGGCCCGGGCGTTGCCGTACTCGTCGCAGGTTGGCGCGCCGATGAAGGCCACATCCAGGTGGATATCTCCCTCCTCAATGGCCCGGACCCGGCCGCCATGGGAACGGATCACGGCAGGGCGCTTCAGGCGGCCTTGGGAGATGGCCTCCCCAATCCGGCCCCGGACACCGGAGGACTGGATGCTGCCCACCACGCCCTGGTCGATGAGCTCCGCGATGGGGTCATGGGCCGCCCCCATGGAGCTGGCGCAGATGGTGATGTCCCGGATCCCCATGGCCGCCACCTCCTCCATGACCATATTGATGATGTAGTCCCCATCCCGGAAGTGATGGTGGAAGCCGAAAAACATCCCGTCCCGCAGCTCACATTTCTCCAGGGCCTCCCGAAGGGAACCCACCAGCTTGGATCGCTGGGGGTCGCAGTTGGACCGGACGGTGGGCGCGGCCTTGCGGTAGGGCTGTCCGTCCCGGTACTTTGGGCCCTGATAGCCCTCCTTCCCCAGTTGTTGAAGCAGCTCGTCGGGGATCTCCCTGCCGGCTTTATTGATCATGGTGGTCCCTCTTTTCCTGTTGATAGTAGTTTACCAGGCACCCTGCCGCCAGGATCTGCCGCTCCTTGGCAGTCAGCTCGTCCAGGGACAAGCTGACCTGGGTCAGGTCCTCCTGGGTAAGCAGCCAGCCATGGACCTGGCTCTCACCGGCCAGGAGCAGGCTCCGAATCCCGGGAAGCAGCAGGAAGCTACCCACCGGCACCGGTTGGACGGTCTGGCTGGTAAAGGGCAGAACGCCCCAGTTGATGAGATTGGAACGGTAACGCTTGGTGGCATACTGGCGGCACACATTGGCCCAGCCACCCAGGACCTTCTGGTTCGACGCCGCGTATTCCCGGGCGGAGCCGTCGCCGGGGCTGTTGGCATAGAGTAGGCTGCCGACGCAGGTATTGGCCGGATCCAGCTCCACGCCTCCCTCCCGGAACCGGGCGAGGGCCCAAAGCAGCGTTTCATCCGAGGAGAAGGGGTCGGTCCCATCCGTAATGGCCTGCTGCCAGGCCCGGATGGCCTTGCACCGGCCCACATACTCCGGGACCTTGGCCGAAAGGGTGTAGTCCGCGATTTTCTCGAAATTGGAGCGGTAGGCCGCGCTCTCCCCGTTGGGAATCAGCTCGTCGGTGGTGGTCACAGGGTCCGTGATGCAGGCGGCGCAGCGCAGAAGCAGATGCTCCCGCAGCGCCGGCAGCTTGGGGATCGCCCCGATCCCAGGGCCCTGGACCAGCTCCACCGACGGCTCCGCCCGGCCGAAGCAGTTCAAGACCCGCTTTTGATACATGGTTGGATTGAAGGTATAGACCCGGGGGGTATAGGGTCCGGGAAAGTCCGTGGCCGGGGTCAGGATTCCCCCGTTGGCCGCCGTGGCCGCGATGCTCATGGCGTCCATCAGCGCCACCGCGGCCATCTGCCCCTTGCCGGGCCGGGAGCCCTCCCGGTTGGAGAAATTCCGGGTGGTGTGCCGGATGGACAGCCCGCCGTTGAACGGAATATCCCCCGCCCCGAAGCAGGGGCCGCAGAAGGCGCTCCTGAGATTGGCCCCGGTGAGGATCAGATCTCTCGCGATGCCCTGCTCCAGGAGCTGGTACAAAATAGGCTGACTGGCCGGGTAGACGTTGAGTTGGAACCCCTGGCTGCCGATGCTTCCGCCCCGGAGGATATCGGCGGCCCGGCTGATATTTTCAAAGAGGCCGCCGGCGCAGCCGGCGATCACGCCCTGATCCACCCGAAGGCGGCCGTTTTCGATTTTGCTCCGCAGATCGGTCTTCAGACCGAAGGCAGCCATCTGCCGATCGCACTCCTTTTCCGTCTCCGCCAGGATGTCCTCCAGATTCTCGTTGAGCGTCTGGATCGGATAAGCGTTGCTTGGGTGGAAGGGCAAGGCGATCATGGGCCGGATCTGGGACAGGTCCAGCTCCACCAGCCGGTCGTACCAGGCCAGCGCGCCGGGGGCGAGGGGCCGGTAGTCCCCCTCCCGGCCATGGACCGATAAGTATTCTCGGGTCTTTTCGTCGGTCTGCCAGATAGAGAACATGGCGGCGGATTCAGTGGTCATCACGTCGATGCCGTTTCGGAAGTCCATAGACAGGCTGGACACACCGGGGCCGCAAAATTCCAGGATCCGGTTCTTCACAAACCCGTCCCGGAATACCTCCCCGATGAAGGCCAGGGCCACGTCCTGAGGCCCCACTCCGGGCACCGGCCTCCCCGTCAGGTAGACCAGCACCGTCTCCGGGCGGCGAATGTCGTAGGTCTTTCCCAAAAGCTGCTTTGCCAGCTCCCCGCCGCCCTCGCCGGTGGCCATGGTGCCCAAGGGCCCGTAGCGGGTGTGGCTGTCCGCCCCCAGGATCATCTTGCCGCAGCCGGCATACTGCTCCCGCATATATTGGTGCATCACCGCCTGATGGGTGGGCAGGAAGATCCCGCCGTATTTTCTCGCCGCACCCATAGCGAAGCGATGGTCGTCTTCGTTGCTGGTGCCGTCGCTCATGCAAAGAGCGTTGTGGCAGCTGGACATGACAAAGGGGATGGGAAACTTTTCCACGCCGCTGGCAATGGCGGTCTGCAGAACACCCATGTAGGTCATGTCCTGGGCAACCAGCGCGTCAAAGCGCAGGCGCAGCCGTTCCGGCGTCTCGGACCGGTCGTGGGCCTGGAGGATCCTGTAGGAAATGGTTTGGGTGGGGGCCGCCGCGATCTGGGCCGGGGAAAATGCCGCCAGCTCCGGCAACTGTTTTCCCGGTTCCCGCCGGCACAGGATGCTGCCGGAGATCAAATACGCCCCTTGATCCCATTTTTTCATCGTTTTCACCTGCTTCCTTGGAGTTGGAGAAAGGCCCCTGGAAGGTGCTTCCAGGGGCCCGCGCCCCGACCGGTCAAAGTTCCCGCATCTGCGCCAGCACGTCCTGCGTAGGCAGCACGTCGGCGCATTTGCAGTTCATGTCGAACAGATTCAGCTTGTGCGTAATGTCGATCCGGTCATAGACCGCATCCTCCGGCACGATCACCCGGAAGCCGTAGGAGAAGGCGTCCACGGCGGTGGCCCGGACGCAGCCACTGGTGGTGCAGCCGGTGATAATCACCGTGTCCACCCCCAGGGTAATAAGCTGCGTGGCCAAGTGGGTGCCGAAAAAGCCGCTGGGATATCGCTTGGCGATGAAGATGTCTCCCGGCTGGGGCTTGACATCCTCCACCACCTCCACGCCCTTGCTGCCCACCCGGTGGATATCTCCGGTGGCCAGGCCCGGGACCTTGTCCGCCCAGCGACCGGCGTCCTGCCGGTCCCGGCGCTCGATCATCACATAGATCACCGGGAAGCCCTTCTCCCGGGCCAGCTCCGTCAGGTCCTTGATGTGGGGGATGCACCGCCAGGCCCGCTCGCCGCAGCTGGTGCCGTAGCCGGAGTGGAGCATGGATTCCATAATGGGCACATCGTCGCCCACCGTGCGGTACTGTACGTCAATGAGGATCACCGCGGGCTTCTTGCCCATGCCCACGCTGTGGCCCAGAAATCCGGCCTGCTGGTAGACCGCCAGATCCTCCTGAGAGATGAGATCGTCCCATACATGCTTCATAATGAACCTCCATTCTGATCAAAAGCGGGCGGGCAGATATCTGCCGCGGCCCTTTTCCTGTGTGAGGGCGCCGTTCTCCGCGATGGTCGTGCCCCGCAGCACCGTGCGGACCGGGACGCCCCGGGCGGACATTCCTTCATAGACGCACAGATCGCCGATGGACAGGGTGTTTGCCGCCGTTAGGACGGAGGCTCGCTCCAGATCCACCAGAACAAAGTCCGCGTCGCTGCCCACCTGGATGGCGCCCTTCCGCGGATAGGCGCCGAAAATCTTGGCCGGCGCCAAGCTGACCAGCTCCGCCACCTTGGAAAGGCTCAGACCGTGGCGGAAATGGCCGTATTCCAGCATCAGCTGCAAGACATGCCGGGTGCCGATAAAGCCGGGCAGACCCTTCCAGATGGAATCCCCCTTATTCTGTTTGGTGCGCACGCAGTGGTCCGACCCAACGGTCTGGATCTCCCCCGCCGCCAGGCCCTCCCAGAGGGCGTCGCAGTCGCTCCTGGCGCGGATGGGCGGATTGACCTTGGCCGCCACCCCAGCTGGGCAGTCGGTGTCCAGGATCAGATAGTGGGGGCAGGTCTCCACCAGGATCTCAATGCCCAAATCCATGGCCCGAAGCCGGCGGATCATCTCCAGCCCCGCCCGGCTGGACAGGTGTACAATGTAGATCTTGGGGCACCCGGCCTTGGCCGCCAGGAACACCGCCCGGAAAATGGACTCGGCCTCCGCCCAGTCCGGCCGGGCCTCGTTCCAAACCGCCAGATCATCCCTGCCCTTTGCCTGGAACTCCGGAGCCAGGGTGAAGTAGATCTCCATATTCTCGCAGTGGACGCAGGGAATGGCCCCGGCCTGGCCCAGGCAGCGGAAATAGCTGTAGAGCAGCCCGTCGTCCACCGCCTCCATTTTCAGCCGGACGCTTTCGGCCCCCCGGCAGGTCATGAAATACTTGTAGGAGGCAACGCCGTGCTCCTTCACCAGCGCCGGAATGTCGGCGAGCTGCTTTTGGTCGGCGATGCTGTAATGGAACAGATAGTCCACCATGCTGTTCTCATCCCCCATGGCCTGATTGTCGCCGTGGAGGGCCAGGTAACTCCCCCGCTGGAGCATATAGACCATCATGGTGGTGACGCCGCCCAAGGCCGCGTCCCGGCTCTCCCGGTAAAACTCCTCTTTAGGCCGGTTGGCGAAGCCCACATGGGTGTGGGGATCCACCACCCCCGGGAACACCGCCAGGCCCCGGGCGTCCACCTTCTCCCGGCCGGTCAGAGGCCCGGCGGCGATCTCCGCGATTTTTCCGTCCTGGACGCCGATATTGCAGCCCTCCCGAACGCCGTCGGGGCAGACCACCAGGCCGTTTTCAATGACCAGATCGTATGACATAGGTATACTCCTTTCCCAGTTTCCGTCCCACCCGGGCTTTCCGGGCGGGACGGATCGATTTTAGGCCAGAATGCCGGTGTAGTAGAAGATCAGCAGCAGGCCGAAGGCCACAAAGCCCGTGAAGCAGTTTACAAACGTCATGTACTTGTAGCCCTGTTTTACATCCAGGTTGGTAAACTGGGTCAGCACCCACCAGCCGGAGGAATTGGCGTGGTTGAAGGTCAGCGTGCCGCAGCCGATGACCAGCGCCAGTACCAGGGGGGACAGGCCCAGCACGTCCATCATGCCGCCGAAAATGCCCACGGCGGTCATGGCCGCCACAGTCATGGACCCGGAGGCCGCGAAGATGATAGCGGTGGCGATGAAGGGCACCAAAATGGCGGGGATATTGGATGCGGCGATCCAGCTGCCCAACTCGCCGATGGCGGGGGCGGTCTGGAGGACCTTGCCGAAGGCGCCGCCCATGGCGGTGACCATCAGGGGGATCATAGCCACGTTGCAGGTCCGCTCGATCCAGTTGTCGCTGACGGTGCGGAAGTAGGACATCTTGTCGCCCTTAAAGGAAGGCGTGTTGCGGATCGCGTTCTGGACCACAGTGCCCTTGTGGGTCAGGCCCAGGGCGATGGCGCACAGAGCGCCGCAGCACAGCGAGAAGGTCCGGTCTCCCAGCAGATTCGTCAGGCCCAGCACCGGGGAATCGGCGGGCAGGGCGGCGGTGCAGATAGAGGAAACGGTCAGCAGGATCACGGGAACGAAAATGGGGGTCAGCGCCGCGAAGAAGTTGGGCAGGTTCTCCCCCTTGATCAGCAGGTCCTCCACGGAGCCGTTGGATTCCTCGATACCTACGACAAAGTCCGGACGGGGCTCGATGTACTCCTTCAGGATCCAGCTATTGAGCAGGACGTAAGCGATCAGGAACGCCAGGAAGGTCAGCAGCAGGCCCCAGCCGATGACGCCGCCCAGGCTGGCGCCCAGGGCCAGGGTCACCGCCAGGATGCCCGGGGTGGGCGGCACCAGGCCGTGAGTCAGGAACTGTCCGGTGGACAGCCAGGCGGCCATGGAGGACATGGACCGCTTGGTCCGCTTGGCCAGCACGTTGGCAATGGGGGCGCAAAGGATCATGGTCACATCTCCGAATACGGGGATGGACATGACATAGGCGGTCAGCGCGACCGGCAGCTCCATCCGCTTGCCCCGGAAGAGCCGGATAAAGCCGTTGGCGATGGAGATCACCGCGCCGGTGTCCTGCATACCCATGGCGATGACGCAGCCGGCTAGGATGGGGATGCCGATGCTGGTGAGGGTGCCGCCAAATCCGCTGCATATGGTGGTCAGAGTGTTCAGCAGCCCCTGGCCGGTGGTCAGGCCTACGAAAATGGCCGTGAGAAACAGGCCCAGCACCGGGTGCATCCGGCATTTCACCAGCAGCAGCACCAGGATGGCAACGGAGAGGATCAGGATGATCACTAAAGACAGTGGTGTCAAGGGTAACAACTCCTTTTTCTATTGATTTAGATCGCTTTGCGCGAATGGAAGGATGTTTCCCTCCTCATCGAAGGGGATCGGCTGGGGGCCCGAGAGGATCTGCAGGTCCGGCCGGCCTTGCAGCTCCTCCAAATAGGCGGTGGAGACGTAGAGCTCCTCCAGCGACCCGGTGGTGAGGATCCGCATCAGGCGGATCTCCTCCGGCTCGTAGAGGCCCACAGAGTCGCAGGCTGCCAGGACCGTGTCCCGGTCCGTGGGCATCACCGGCGGCTTCCGGCAAAATTCCGGCATGGAGGCCGCCAGGCCGTTGACGGTTACGCTCTCCCAGTTGGTCTGCTGTTCATAGTTTTTCGAGATGAAGTCCAGCATTCCGGGGCTGCCGGGAGAGCCGGAGGAATGCTCCGTCAGCCCCAGGGCGATGATCCGCTTGATCCGTGGACTCTCCGGCTCCGGGGAGATCAGGGGCTTGTAGATCCGGCCCACCACCTTGGTGTCCAAGCCGGTGCCGGAGACGTCCTTGCCCACCTTGTCGATGACCAGCACATCCGCCCGGTCGAAGGGCAGGTGGAGGGTGATTGCGTTGTACTCCTCCAGCAGCTTCGCCTCCCCTTCCAGCAGCGCCGGAAAGCTCCGGGTGTCCAGCACCCCCAGATCGGCGATCTGGCCCCGGCTGTTTTCCACGACTCCCACGCCGAAAAGGACCTTTCCCGTCTCCAAGATCCGGGAGGTCACATCGGAGAGGACCCGGGGGAAGCCGTAGCGCATGATGGCCTTGTGATAATATTTGGCCCCGATAAACTTGCCCAGGCCAATGGTGAGGATCTTGATGATCCCGCTTTCAAAGCGGTTGATAAAGTCGGTGTGGGTCTTGATCCGGTTGAGGACCACAATGTGGTCCGCCTCCATGGCCAGGGCGTCAACATACACGGACAAATCCAGATCCCGGCTCCTGCCGATCTCCACCACATCGATCTGAGAGCGGATGGGCGCGCCCACCGCCTCCTCCGTCAGGCCGTAGTTGCGGAGAAAATCCGCCTGGCCCTGGGCGGTGGAGGCGCCGTGGCTGCCCATGGCCGGGATCAGGAACGGCCGCAGGCCCAGCTCTTTTAATTCGGCCACCACCGTCCGGACCACCCGGGGATAGTCGGGGATGCCCCGGCTGGTGCAGCCGATGGCCACGGTCTGGCCTGGCCGGATCCGGTCCGCGACCTTCAGCGCCGCTATGCCCCGGCGGATCTGGCCCTCCACGTCGGTCAGCACCGGGTTCACGGCGGTCTGCCGGATCTTGACGACCTTTGGGATCTGCAAGGAACTCAGCCTCCTATCCAGTCGCCGGCAGGCAGCAGCCCCCGGCTGAGCTGGTCGTAAATATTGGCCACGCTGTTGAGCTGGAACTGCTCGATCATGTGGTCGGGGTAGCCCTGGTAGCGGGGCGTGGTGTTATGGATATAGTCCGGGAAGCGCAGCTCCCGCTGGACCTGCTCCTTGCTCTGCCCGGCCCGGAGGCGGGCGTAGATCTCCCGGACGTAGGCCCGGTACTGATCTCGGTATCGCAGGGCCTCCCGCTTGGCGCAGACCTCCCCGTGGCCGGGGACGATGGTTTCCACATCCAGCTCCTCCAGAATGAAATCCAGGGTGGAGAATACCTCCGGCACGCAGCACTCCTGAGAGGAGGGCAGCCCTGCCTCACAGACATTGTC
>CANQXH010000081.1 GCA_947627745.1 uncultured Oscillospiraceae bacterium | reverse complement strand
CTACAAAGCCGTGGAGCTGATGAAAGCACACATCGCCCGGACCATGACCCCGGGGGTCTGCTCCGACGTGGGGGGCTTTGGGGGCCTGTTTGAGCCGCCCGCCGGGATGAAGCAGCCGGTGCTGGTCAGCGGCACCGACGGGGTAGGCACCAAGCTGAAGCTGGCCTTTTTGCTTAACAAGCACGACACCGTGGGCATCGACTGCGTGGCCATGTGCGTCAATGACATCATCTGTTGCGGAGCAAAGCCGTTGTTCTTCTTGGACTACATCGCCTGCGGGCGGAACTTCCCGGAGAAAATCGCCGCCATCGTCGGCGGCGTGGCCGAGGGCTGCGTCCAGTCCGGCTGCGCCCTCATCGGCGGGGAGACGGCGGAGCATCCGGGTCTGATGCCCGAGGAGGAGTACGACCTGGCCGGCTTCGCCGTGGGCGTCGTGGACAAAGAGAAGATCATCGACAATACCAAAATGGAGGCCGGGGACGTGGTCCTGGCCCTGCCGTCCTCCGGAGTCCACTCCAATGGCTTTTCCCTGGTGCGGAAGGTCCTGGATGTGGAGCGGGCGGACCTGAGCGCCCCGGTGCCGGAGCTAGGCGGTAAGTCCCTGGGGGAAACGCTGCTGGCACCCACCAAAATCTACGTCAAGCAGGTTTTGTCCCTGCTGGAGCAGGTGCGGGTGAAGGGCATTTCTCACATCACCGGCGGCGGCTTCTATGAGAACATTCCCAGAAGCATCCCCGACGGCCTGGGGGCCAAGATCGAGCAAAGCGCCGTCCGCACCCCGCCGATTTTCGACCTGATCGCGAAGCGAGGGAACATCCCCCAGCGGGAGATGTTCAACACCTTCAACATGGGCGTGGGCATGAGCGTCGTGGTGGCCAAGGAAGACCAGGAGCAGGCCCTGTCCATTCTCCGGCAGGCCGGCGTGGAGGCCTATACGATGGGCGTCATCGTGCCCTCCCAGGACAAGCTGATCCTGGTGTAGGAGGGCGGCCATGAGCGAGAAAAAAGCCCGGATCGCCGTGCTGGTCTCCGGCGGCGGCACCAATTTGCAGGCGCTGATCGGCGCACAGAACCGGGGACTGCTCCACAGCGGCGAAATTCAGCTGGTCATCTCCAATAAGGCCGGGGCCTATGCCCTGGAGCGGGCGAAAAAGGCCGGGATCCCCACCCGGACCATCGTCAAAAAGGAGCTGGGGAGCCAGGCGGCCTTTGAGGCGGCGATCCGCGGGGCCCTGGAGGAACAGGAGATCGATCTGGTGGTTCTGGCCGGGTTCCTGGCGATTTTGAGCGAGGATTTTACAAGCCGGTATCCCAAGCGAATCCTGAACATCCATCCCTCTTTGATCCCGTCCTTCTGCGGGGCGGGGTACTATGGGCTCCGGGTCCATGAGGAGGCGCTGAAAAAGGGCGTCAAGGTCACCGGCGCCACGGTCCACTATGTCAACGAGATCCCCGACGGGGGTGAGATTCTCATGCAGAAGGCGGTGTACGTCCGGGAGAACGACACTCCCGAGACGCTGCAAAAACGGGTGATGCGGCTGGCGGAGTGGAAAATTCTCCCCGCCGCGGTGGAAATGGTGTGTCAGAAGCTGACAGAAAGGAACGAAGCATGAATATTTACGGCATCGAGACCATTCAGGAGCGGCTGGCGGGAAATACCTACCCCGGCCGAGGCATTCTCATTGGGAAGACCCCCAGCGGACGGGCCTGCGCCGCCTATTTCATCATGGGCCGCAGCGCCAACAGCCGGAACCGCGTTTTTTCCGAACGGGACGGGGCGGTGTTCACCGAGCCCTTTGACCCCAGCAAGGTGGAGGACCCCAGCCTCATCATCTACGCCGCCATTCGGCAGTTTGAAAACAAGCTCATCGTCACCAATGGCGACCAGACCGACACCATCTACCAGGCCCTCCAGGCGGGAAAGTGCTTTACGAAAGCGCTGACAACCCGGCAGTTTGAGCCGGATCCCCCCAATTTTACCCCCCGGATCAGCGGGATGCTGACCTTTGGAAACGGGGACTTCACCTACGAAATGAGCATTCTCAAGAGCGCCGACCCGGTGGGGACCGCCTGCAACCGGTTTACCTATTCCTACGCCGCCCTGCCGGGCCTGGGACATTTTATCCACACCTACGTCCAGGATGGAAACCCCATCCCCACCTTCCAGGGGGAGCCGGAGCGGGTGGCCGTTCCCGAGGACATTGACGAGTTTACCCGCCAGATCTGGGACGCCCTGGATGAAAACAACCGCATTTCCCTGTACGTTCGGTATCTCGACCCCAAGACCATGGCGGCCGAAAACCGCATGGTGAACAAAAACCGGTAAGGAGGATGCAAGATTATGACAGAATTAGAGCTTAAATATGGATGCAATCCCAACCAGAAACCCGCAAAAATCTATATGGAAAATGGGGGAGAGTTGCCCATCCAGGTCCTCTCCGGCCGGCCGGGCTATATCAACTTCCTGGACGCCTTCAACAGCTATCAGCTGGTGAAGGAGCTGCGGGAGGCCATGAAGGAGATCGGCCTGGACCTGCCCGCCGCCGCTTCCTTTAAGCACGTCTCGCCCACCTCCGCCGCCGTGGGACTCCCCATGAGCCAAAGTTTAAAGCGGGCCTGCTTTGTAGACGACCTGCCGGAGCTGGACGGCAGTCCTCTGGCCCGGGCCTACGCTATGGCCCGAGGCACCGACCGGCTCAGCTCCTTTGGCGACTGGGCGGCGCTGTCCGACGTCTGCGACGCGGCTACCGCCAAGGTCCTCCAGCGGGAGGTATCCGACGGCGTCATCGCCCCGGGGTACACCCCGGAGGCCCTGGAGATTTTGAAGACCAAGCGGAAGGGGAACTATAACATCGTTCAGATCGACCCGAACTACGTCCCCGACCCCATCGAGCGGAAGCAGGTCTACGGCATCACCTTCCAGCAGGGCCGGAACAACTTCAAAATCCACAAGGGTCTGCTGGAGAACATCGTCACTGAGAAGAAGGAGCTGCCCGCCTCTGCTGTGCGGGATCTGCTGATTGCCCTGATCACCCTGAAATACACCCAGTCCAACTCCGTGGCCTACGCTTACAACGGCCAGGCCATCGGCGTGGGGGCCGGACAGCAGTCTAGGATTCACTGCACCCGCCTGGCGGGGAACAAGGCGGATACCTTCCTGCTGCGCCAGCATCCCAAGGTCCTGGACCTGCCCTACCTGCCCACCATCAGCCGCCCGGAGCGGGACAACCTGGTGGACGGCTATATCAATGGCAACGAGGAGAACGTCTGCGCCGAAGAAAACTGGCCCAAATACTTTACCCATCGTCCCGAACCCCTGACCGAGGAGGAAAAGCGGGCCTGGCTGGTGGACTTCCGGGATGTTTCCCTGGCCTCCGACGCCTTCTTCCCCTTTGCCGACAACATCCAGCGGGCCTGCCGCAGCGGCGTAAGCTACATCGCCCAGCCCGGCGGCTCCATCCGGGACGATCTGGTCATCGACTGCTGCAACCGGAACGGGGTCGTCATGGCCTTCACCGGTATGCGGCTGTTCCACCACTAAGGAGGGCGCCATGAAGCTGCTGGTTGTGGGCGGCGGCGGCCGGGAGCACGCCATCGTCAAGAGCTTGAAGAAAAATCCCCAGGTGGAGGAAATTTATGTCCTGCCCGGCAACGCAGGGATGGAAAAGGACGCCGTCTGCGTGAACATCGGCGCGAAGGATATCCCCGCCATTGTGGAGTTTGCCGTGAAAACGAAGATCGACTACGCCGTGGTGGCTCCGGACGACCCGCTGGTACTGGGGGCGGTGGACGCTTTGGAGGCTCAGGGGATTCCCTGCTTCGGGCCCAGGGCTAACGCCGCCATCATTGAGGGCAGCAAGGTCTTTGCCAAAGAGCTGATGAAAAAATACGGCATCCCCACCGCCCGGTATGAGACTTTTTCCGATCTGGAGTCCGCCCTAGAATATGTCCGCACCGCGCCGCTGCCCACAGTGGTGAAGGCCGACGGCTTGGCCTTGGGCAAGGGCGTGATCATCGCCCAGACCCGGCAGGAGGCGGAGGAGGCGGTCCGCTCCATGATGGCGGACAAGGTCTTCGGCAAGAGCGGGGAACACATCGTCATTGAGGAATTTCTCACCGGGCCGGAGGTGTCCGTCCTGGCCTTTACCGACGGCAAGACCGTCAAGCCCATGATCTCCTCCATGGACCACAAGCGGGCCCTGGACGGGGACCTGGGCCCCAACACCGGGGGCATGGGCACCGTGGCCCCCAATCCCTACTACACCCCCCAGGTGGCGGAGCGGTGCATGCAGGAGATCTTCCTGCCCACCATCCAGGCCATGAATGCCGAGGGCCGGACCTTCCGGGGCTGCCTGTACTTTGGGCTGATGATCACCCCCGACGGACCCAAGGTCATTGAGTACAACTGCCGCTTCGGCGACCCGGAGACCCAGGTGGTGCTGCCCCTGCTGGAAAGCGATCTGCTCACCGTCATGCTCGCCACCACCTACGGCCGCCTGGCGGAGACGGAGGTCAAATTTTCTGACCAATACGCCTGCTGCGTGATCCTGGCCTCCAAGGGTTATCCCAAGCACTATGAAAAGGGCTTCCCCCTGGAAATCCCGGCGGAAGCGGAGAAGCATGTATTTATCGCGGGGGCCGGGAAAAAGGACGGCCGCCTGGTGACGAACGGCGGCCGGGTCCTGGGCGTCACCGCCCTGGGGGACACCCTGGAGGGGGCCATTGAGCGGGCTTACGCCTTGGCGGACACGATCCATTTTGAAAACGCCTTCTGCCGCCGGGACATCGGCGCCCGGGCGCTGAAAGCGGGGAGGTAGCCATGGTCTATCGGGTATTTGTGGAAAAGAAGCCGGCGCTGGCCCTGGAGGCCAACGCCCTGCTGTCCGACGCCCGGAGCCTGCTGGGCGTGACCGGCCTGGAGCGGGTGCGGCTCTTTAACCGCTACGACGTGGAGGGCATCTCCCGGGAGCTGTTTGACTACGCCGTGGGGACCGTCTTTTCCGAGCCCCAGCTGGATCTGGTCACGGAGGAGTTGGAGGCTCCCGGCGCCACGGTGTTCGCGGTGGAGTACCTGCCGGGCCAGTTTGACCAGCGGGCGGACTCCGCCGCCCAGTGTGTACAGATCCTGTCCCAGGGGGAGCGGCCCACGGTCCACTCCGCCAAGGTCTACGCCCTGTACGGCTCCCTTTCCCCGGAGGATTTGACCGCCATCAAAAAGTACGTCATCAACCCGGTGGAGGCCCGGGAGGCCAGTTTGGAAAAGCCGGTGACTCTCCGGCAAGACTATGCCATTCCCACCAAGGTCAAGACCCTGGAGGGCTTTACGAAGTTGGACCAGGCGGGGCTGGAGGCGTTTCTTAAAGAGTACGGCCTGGCTATGGACTTGGGCGATGTGGCCTTCTGCCAGGCCTATTTCCAAAAGGAGGGCCGGGACCCCACCATTACCGAGATCCGGATGATCGACACCTATTGGTCCGACCACTGCCGGCACACCACCTTCCACACCATGATCGATTCCGTGACCTTCCAGGACCCGCTGCTTCAGGAGGCTTTTGAAGACTACCTGGCCACCCGGAAGGCCCTGGGCCGGGAGGAAAAGCCCGTCTGCCTCATGGACCTGGGCACCATCGCCGGAAAGGCCCTGGCCAAAGCCGGGAAGCTGCCGAAGCTGGACGAGTCCGAGGAGATCAACGCCTGCACCGTGAAAATGGAGGTGGAGGTGGACGGGCGGAAGGAGCCCTGGCTGCTTTTGTTCAAAAATGAGACTCACAACCACCCCACGGAGATCGAGCCCTTCGGCGGCGCGGCCACCTGTATCGGCGGCGCCATCCGGGACCCCCTGTCCGGGCGAGCCTATGTGTACGGCGCCATGCGCCTCACCGGCGCGGCGGACCCCCTGACGCCCGTGGAGCAGACCCTTCCCGGGAAGCTGCCCCAGCGGAAAATCGTCACCACCGCCGCCGCCGGCTATTCCTCCTACGGCAACCAGATCGGCCTGGCCACCGGCATTGTGGACGAGCTGTACCACCCCGGCTACGCCGCTAAGCGGCTGGAGATCGGCGCGGTGATCGCGGCGGCGCCTGAAAAGAACGTCTGCCGGGAGCGGCCGGAGCCGGGGGACGTGGTGCTGCTCCTGGGCGGCGGCACCGGCCGGGACGGCTGCGGCGGCGCCACCGGCTCCTCCAAATCCCACACCGCCCAGTCCCTTTCCACCTGCGGCGCGGAGGTCCAGAAGGGCAACGCCCCGGAGGAGCGGAAGCTCCAGCGGCTGTTCCGGAACCCGGCGGCCAGCCGGATGATCAAGCGGTGCAACGACTTCGGCGCCGGCGGCGTGTCCGTGGCCATCGGCGAGCTGGCCGACGGGCTGGACATCGACCTGAACGCGGTGCCCAAGAAATATGACGGCCTGGACGGCACGGAGCTGGCTATCTCCGAATCCCAGGAGCGGATGGCGGTGGTGGTGGCCCCCGAGGACGCGGCGGCGTTCCTGGACCTGGCGGAGCGGGAAAATCTCCAGGCCACCCAGGTGGCTGTGGTCACCCGGGAGCCCCGGCTGGTCATGCGCTGGAACGGGGAGACCATTGTGGACGTGAGCCGGGAGTTTTTAAGCTCCAACGGCGCGGAAAAGCACATCACCGCCGCACCCAAGGCTGCCGAGCCCTGGGAAAAGACCGTGACCGGCGGCTTCAAGGAAAATTATGTTAATCTAGTAAACGATCTCAACATCTGCTCCAAACGGGGATTGTCGGAACGGTTTGACTCCACCATTGGCGCGGGGACGGTGCTGATGCCCTTCGGCGGCAAGCGGCAGCTGACCCCCATCCAGGCCATGGTCCAGAAAATCTCCGTGGAAAAAGGCCACACCGACGACAGCTCCTTCATGTCCTGGGGCTATAACCCCTATATCACTGAAAAAAGCCCCTACCACGGGGCGTACCTGGCCGTCATCGAGTCCGTGAGCAAGCTGATCGCCTCCGGCGCGTTCTTTGAGGACGTTTACCTGACCTTCCAGGAGTATTTCCCCCGGTTGGGGAAGGACCCCGCCCGCTGGGGCCAGCCGCTGGCGGCTCTGCTGGGGGCCTACCGGGCCCAGATGGAGCTGGGGGTGGCGGCCATCGGCGGCAAGGACTCCATGAGCGGCACCTTTGAAAATCTGGATGTGCCGCCCACCCTGGTCTCCTTCGCCGTGACCACCGGCAAGGCCCAGGAGGCGTTGTCTCCCGAGTTTAAGGGGGCGGGGCACCGGGTGTGCCTGCTGCTGCCGGAATATGACGAAAACGGCCTTCCGGTGACGGCGTCCCTGCTGAAAAACTTTGAGACGGTGACGGCGCTTCTCCACAGCGGCCGGGCCCTGGCCTGCTACACGCCGGGCATGGGCGGCTGCGCCGAGGCCCTGGTCAAGATGGCCATGGGCAATGGCGTCGGCGTGGAGCTGGAGGAAAGCGTGTCCCTGGATGCCCTTTTTGGCTATGCCTACGGCAGTTTTGTGCTGGAGCTGGCGGGGGAGGAGCCCGTGGGGATGCCGCTGGGCGTCACCACCGCTGCGGGGCACATCGCCCGGGGCGGAGAGGCGCTTTCCCTGGAGGCGTTGGAGCGGGATTACGAGGGCAAGCTGGAGAGCGTCTACGCCTGCAACATTCCATCCTCCGGGCCGGTGGAGAATTTCGCCTATACTCAATCGATGCGGAAGGCCCCGGCGGTGAAATCCGCCCGGCCCAAGGTGCTGATCCCCGCCTTCCCCGGCACCAACTGCGAGTACGACTCCGCCAAGGCCATGGCGGACGCCGGCGCGGAGCCGGAGATCTTTGTGGTAAGGAACCGCACCGCCGCCGGGATCCAGCGCAGCGTGGAGGAATTTGCCCAGGCACTGAAATCGGCCCAGATGGTCTTTGTCCCCGGCGGCTTCTCCGGCGGCGACGAGCCCGACGGCAGCGGCAAATTCATCACCGCCTTCTTCCGCAGCGCCGCGGTGAAGGAGGGAATCACGGACCTGCTGGAAAACCGGGACGGGCTGATGTGCGGCATCTGCAACGGCTTCCAGGCCCTGATCAAGCTGGGTCTGGTGCCCTATGGAAAAATCATCGACACCGATGAAAACTGCCCCACTCTGACCTTCAACACCATCGCCCGGCACCAGAGCCGGATCGTCCGCACCCGGATCGCCTCCAACAAGTCCCCCTGGCTGGCCCGGACCCAGGTGGGTGAGGTTTACAACGTGCCCATCTCCCACGGCGAGGGCCGGTTCCTGGCCAGCGAAAAGCTGATCCGGCAGCTGGCGGAGAATGGCCAGATCGCCACCCAGTATGTGGACTTGGCAGGGGACGCCACCATGGACATCCGCTGCAATCCCAACGGCTCCGCCTACGCCATCGAGGGCATCACGTCCCCCGACGGCCGGGTGTTCGGAAAAATGGGCCACAGCGAGCGGTGGGGCTCCAATCTCTACCGCAACGTCCCCGGAAACTATGACATTCAGATGTTCCGGGCCGCTGTGGAATATTTCCGGTGACCTGGAACCGGGAGGGGCTGATCCTCCAGGCCCTGGAGCGCTACGGCCTGGAGCGGCAGCCCTGGAAAATTCTGCGCCACAATGAAAACCTGACGGTGCGGGTGGGGGAGGACTATCTGCTGCGAATTCACCGCCCCGCCGCCGGGATCCATATGGAGCCGCTGCTGACAGGATCCGATCTGCCGGCCCTGCGAAGGACGGAGCTGGCGCTTTTGCGGCATTTGGACAAAAAGGGCCTGACGGTCCAGCGCCCCCTTACCGATCGGACGGGCCAGGATGTGACCCTGCTGCCCGACGGGACCGCCGCCACCGTGCTGACCTGGCTGCCGGGGGAGTACCTGAAACCCGGGCAGCTGACGGAGGCGCTCTGCCTCCGGCTGGGCGCGTTGATAGCCGAGCTGCACCGGGCGGCGGCGGATTTTCAGGGCGGGGCAGTACTTCGCTACGGCCCGGAGCTCTGCCACCGGCTCCGGGCGGACTTTTCCCGGATGTACCGGGCGGGATGCCTGGATCGGCGGCGCCTGTCCCAGCTGGAAGCGGCCTGCGAGGCAGTAGCCGAGGGCCTGACCGGCGGGGAGGGGACCACGATTCACGCCGACCTGAGCCCAGGGAACCTGGTTTTGACGGAGCGGGGCCCGGTGGCCATCGATTTTTCCCTGTCCGGCTGGGGCCACCCCATGCTGGATTTGGCGGGCCTGATGGGCCTGACTACGAAAGCAGAACTGCGGCAGGCCCTGGCGGCGGGCTTTATTGCCGGCGGGGGCCGGATCGACCGGTCCATGCTCGACCGGTGCTGCTGCCTCCGGGCGCTGATCAACCTGGCGCTGTATTTGGAAAGCCGGTGGCGGGAGCCGGCCTTTGCGGAATGGCTGGAGGAATCCTGTTGCAGCATTTTCCGCCCCCTGGCTGCGGGACGGGAGATCTTCCGAGAGGATTTAAGCATATAAATTTCCGGCGCGGGATCTCCCGCGCCGGTTTTACACTTTTTCCTAGAATAGCCGCGCCAGAGCGGAGCAGTCGGCGGAGCGATCAGGCTGCGGCTCCATTTATACCGCCTCCACGGACAGCACCGTGAGCGTTCCGTCCCGCACGGTGAAGCGCACGTTTTGTCCGGCATATTCCAGACCGTAGACCCGCTCCGGCGCATCCTGATAGGCGGGCCTGGGGTCGTGGGACAGAAGCGCACGCAGGGCCGCTCGTTTCTCCTCCGGGACCTTTTCCAGCAGGGCGGGGGGAAAATCCACCTGGAGTAAATACCCCGCCGCCTGATCGGTGAAGCCCCCCACGGCGTCGGGGTGGCTGTCGGTATAGGGAAGGTAGGGCTTGACATCAAAAATGGGGGTTCCGTCCATGAGATCGGCTCCCGCGACCCGGAGGACTGTTCCAAATTCCGGGCGCTTCTCCACACCCAGCAGCCGGACGCTGGACA
>CANQXH010000080.1 GCA_947627745.1 uncultured Oscillospiraceae bacterium | reverse complement strand
CCAGGCCGTAGAGCAGGAGCTTTTTCGCCTCCCGGTAGGCCGTCTCCCCGTCCCCATCGCCAAGGCGCTTGCCGATGAGGATTGCCGCTGCCTGACTCAGGCCGCACAGAGCACCAATGGCCAGGGACTGCACGGGATTCGTCAGCGTCATGGCGGCGCTGGCATCGGTGCCCAGGTGGCCATAGATGCCCGCGTACACGTTTTCGCCCAGGACCCACATCCATTCGCTGACCAGCAGCGGCAGCAGCATGGAAAGATACTGGCCCCACGCAAAGGGACCGGCCGCGGTATTCTCCGCCCGCTCCCGGTATTTGACATACATCCCAAGAATGACCATAAAATAGACAAGCTGCGCAATCAGCGTCGCCAGCGCCGCCCCCGTGACGCCCAGGGCCGGCGCGCCCAGCTTTCCGAAGATCAGTACCCAGTTGAGGCCGGTGTTGACCGCCGCCGAGGCAAGCCCGGCCCAGAGCGGCAAGGAAGCCTTCTCCATACACCGCAGGTGGGTGGACAAGATGGTGATCCCCGCTGCGGGAAAGAAGGTGCCGGAGACGATGGCGAGATACCGACCCGCCGCTTCCGCCGTCCCCCGGTCTTCGATGTAGAGGCCCATGATCCGCTCCGGGACGGCCACGCCGGCCAAAGTGAACAGCGCGGCGAGGACGAGGCATATCCGCAAATTGAGGACCATGCTCCGCCGGGTCTCGGCGGTATTTTTCTGGCCCATGTACTGGGAGATCATGATGCCTGCCACCGCCCCCACGGCGGAGACCACCACGTTATAAATCCCCGTAAATTTCCCGGCAAGACCCACAGCGGCCACCTCCACGCCTCCAAGCTGGCCGATCATCACCTGATCCGCCACGCCGAAGGACGCCTGGAGCATGGATTGCAGCGCCACGGGGACGGCCAGAGCACAGACGGAACGGGAAAAAGATTGTTTTTTCATGGAAACACCTCCTGACAGGCCGATTATAACCTGTCAGAAGGTGTTATTTCAAAGCTTAAATCCGTAAGGTGTGACAAAAATAGAGCTTGACTTTTGTGCAAGATCACATTTCTCGCGTACTTCCGCGCACAACCAGCTCTGTCGGAAGGGTGACGGAAAGCTCAACGTTCTCCCCGGCCCGCATACGCAGCAGGGCGTCTAAAGCGCAGTTTGCCCGCGCTGCCGTATCCTGCCGGACCGTTGTGAGGGCGGGATATACCAGGCCGCAAAGGGGCGTGTCGTCAAATCCGGCAATGGAGATCTCGCCCGGTATCTCGATGCCGCTGCTTTGCAAAAAATGGATGAGGTCCACCGCATAGTAATCTGATACAGCAAAAACAGCCGTGAAGCTCCTGATCTTGGGCAGCTTCTCCCGGTAGAAGGCCATCCGTTCCGTTTTTGTCATTGGGACCATCATAAACTCCGCGCCGGGGCCGAAGCCCTCCCGAAACCCCTTCCAGCGTTCCAAATCCATGTCAATATCGTTGTCGGACAGGCACAGGGCGCGCTCGTGCCCGCAAAGGCGGAAATACACGCCCACCTGAAATCCCCCCTGCCGGTCGTCGATGTTCACGGCGCAGACCCGCTCCGCTGTGACGCCGCAGGCGTCATAGACCGCAAAGGGGATGCGGACATTCTCCCGCAGGCGCCCGTAATCCGCGCTGCAAAAGCCGATCAGCACCAGCCCCTCCAGGTTCCACATGGTGGCGAAGGAAACGATCTCGTCCAGGGCATTCACAGCCCGCACCATCATCTGTAATCCGCGCCGGGCCGTTCCCGCGCTGAGGGCGTTCAGCGCCGAGGCGATAAAGGCGTCCTCCAGGACGTGAGATTCATATTTTTCGTGGGCATTGATGACCACACCCACAATTTTCGCCGGGTTTTCCGCCAGCAGCACCTCCGCCGCCCGAGGCAGATACCCCCGCTCCTCCAGGGCGCGGCGCACC
Organism: uncultured Oscillospiraceae bacterium; assembly: GCA_947627745.1. Taxonomy (GTDB): domain Bacteria; phylum Bacillota; class Clostridia; order Oscillospirales; family Oscillospiraceae; genus Faecousia. Next base: position 8,075 of record CANQXH010000080.1, on the reverse strand, counting down.
CGCACCGCCGTTCGCTCCGACACCATGCCGGTCTTGCCGTGGAGCACATAGGACACCGCCGCCGTGCTGAGCCCCAGTTCCTCCGCAATATCCGAAAGCCGCACTTTTTCTTCCATGTTACACCTCTGTTCCACTTCCCGTTAAATGGGACTTTACCGAAACTTCTCCAGCCGCAGCAACCCTTCGGCATCCGGCGTGGTGATCCCGTTTTTATAATCATAGCCCATTTTGCGATAGAACGGCACAGCCGTGATCGAGGCGGGAATTTCTACCCGCTTTGCTCTTAAAAAGTATTCATCTTTTTCGAGGGTTTGAATGATTTTCCTGCCGATTCCCTGTCCCTGATATTCAGGCAGGACAAAAATAGTAAACAGACTGCTCTCATCGGTCTTCCCCCAGAAAGGACCGATCGCACCGCATCCAACTATTTTTTCGTCCTCGCAGAAAACATAGAAATGCGTCCAGCTCGCTCTCTCCAAAATACTTTGAGGCTGCAAAGCTTTGACTTCGTTTTCGATGTATTCCGATGAATAGTCCTTGATATTCGCAGTCCAGAGTGTTGTCGCAATCAACGCGGAAACCTCCTCCGCGTCCTTTTCTTGCAATGTTCTTATCTTCATAGCTATTCCCCCACAAAAGCCGATTTTTCACACTGATTTACTGATCGTCCCGCTCACTGTCTTTCCATCTGCCGCAAAAAGGCGAATACCGCGATGGCCGTCACGACGAATGTTGCATTTTGAAATACCATGTCGGCACCGGGTTGCGCATATTATCGTACCAATGCAGAACATCTTTCGCCTGGTTCAGCATAGTATTTACTTCATCCTGTCCGAAGGGGATCGCCCAGTACACGGAAGAAAGTGTGTTGCTCGCGATATAAAGGGCAAGCAGCTTCCAGAATTCCAGCGGAACATCGCCGTTAAAGTAGCCGTTCACCATGCCGGACGCAAAAAGCGGGGATTTCTGGGCACACCATACAATACGGTTAAATTCCTCCCACGGATCACCGAAATCATACCGGTCAAAATCAATGATTTGCAGTTTTCCGTCCCGGTCGATCATCATGTTGCCGATATGATAATCGCCATGTTGGAAAACTTGCGGGCGGCCTTTCAGCAAATGACGGTTTTCCCGTATGTAGTCGATAAACGCCTGTCCGTTTTCATAATGGATCGGACACTCCATATATTTCTGGATTTTATTGCCCATCTTCCGATTGAAACGACTTTCCCAATCCTCCTGCATTTCCGGAGCCGGTATCGAATGGATTTTCCGCAAAATACGTCCGGCTTCCAACCCATATACATACTGCTCGGTATCCGCCAAGAAAGGAATCACACTCTCTGCGTCATCCCCATCAATCCATGTTTGAACCGAATATACGCCATCCTCACAGACGCCAAACTCAACGGGTTTACACATGGGCACATCAAGAGCCGCAACCTCCCACTGCATACGAAGCATATCCGCCCGACTTGCGCTTTTCTCTTTGGGCGTAATCCGTAAAAGATATTTTGTACCATCAGCGGTCGTTGCACAGTATTTTCGGTCGCACGACCAGCCCTTATTGATTGGTTCCCTGTTTACAAATTTCATTTGAATCATAAATCTCTCCTGTGCTATGCGTGTACGGTTATATCATCCCATAATGCTCCAGAACGTATGCCTTGATCTGTTCATGGGTCGCCAGCCCTCTTTTGTCCTGCACCAATTCTTCTACATCCACATCTATGTTGACATGTACAACCGGTTTTCACAGAACTAACTGGCATACCGTCTCTACATGGGCGCAGCGGGGGAAGAGGTCGAAGGCCCGGGCGGCGGCGAGGCGGTAGCCGTGGGTCTTGAGAAGCGCCACGTCCCGGGCCAGGGTGGCCGGGTCGCAGGAGATGTAGGTCAGGCGTGGGGGCGCCAGCCGGGCAATGGCCTGGACGGCCTCCCCGCTCAGGCCCTTCCGGGGTGGATCCACCACGATGGCGTCCGGCCGCAGCCCCTGCTCCAGGAGGGACTGGGCCGCCGCGCCGGCGTCCTGGCAGAGAAATTCCGCGTTTTGGATGCCGTTCCGGGTGGCATTCTCCCGGGCGTCTTCCACCGCCTGGGGGATCACCTCCACTCCCAGCACCTTCCCCGCCCGCCGGGCCAGGACCAGGGTGATGGTCCCCACGCCGCAGTACAGGTCCAGGGCAGTGTCCCGGTCGGTCAGCTCCGTCAGCTCCAGGGCGGTCTGGTACAGCCGCTGGGCCTGGTCGTGGTTCACCTGGTAGAAGGACCGGGCCGAAAGCCGGAAGGTCAGGCCGCAAAGGGTGTCCTCAATATAGCCTGGGCCCCAAAGGGTCCAAAATTCCTCCCCCAAAATGGTGTTGCCCGGCTTCTCATTGATGGACAGCACCAGACTGCGAAAGCCCGGGACGGTTTTCAGGCTGGCGATCAGCGCCTCCTTTTTGGGAAGGCCGTGGCCGTTCACCACCAGGCACACCAAAATCTGGCCGGACACCGCCCCTTTCCGGACGAAAATGTGCCGGACCAGGCCGGTGCGGGTTCCCTCGTCATAGGGCGGGATCTGATAGCGGTTCATGTGGTCCAGGACCAGGTCCTTCACCCGGTCCATCTCCTCCGGCAGCAGCAGGCACCGGGCGCAGGGCACCACCTGATGGGTCCCCGCCCGGAAAAAGCCGGCCTGGGCATGGCCGGTGCGGCCCGTCAGCTGGTACTGGGCCTTGTTGCGATAGCCCTGCCAATCCCGGGCGGCGGTGAGGGGCACGGACTCCAGGGACTCCCCCGCCAGGCGGTTCAGGGCCTGGCGGACCCGCTCCGCCTTCAATCGGCACTCCTCGGCGTAGTCCATGTGCTGGAAGACGCAGCCGCCGCAGAGCTTGGCCAGGGGGCAGGCCCGGTTCACCCGGTGGGGGGAGGGCTCCAAAATCTCCACCAGCTTCCCCGCCGCCCAGGTCTTGCCCACATGCTCGATCCGCAGACGGACCCGCTCCCCGGCGATGGCGTTGGGGAGGAACACCGCCTGGCCGTCGATTTTGGCGATACCCCGACCGTCGGAAGTGTAGTCCGTGACCACAGCCTCCAAGATTTGACCTTTTTCGATCATAGCCGTTCCTCCAAAAAGATCCGCTGGGGCGTAAAGCCCTGGGCGGCGTAGAACGCCCGGGCGTCATCGTTGAAGGCCCAGACATTTAAGGTGATGTCGTCAAAGCCCCGCGCCCGGGCATAGGCCCGGACATGGGCCAGCAGGGCCGCCCCCACTCCCCGGCGGCGGTGGGCGGCGTCCACGCACAGATCGTCGATATATAGGGTTCGCCGGTCGCTCAGGACCGGGTCGCCGGCAGTCTCCTTGTGAACGCAGAAGGCATAGCCCAGGACGGAATCCCCCTCCCGGGCCACAAAAATGGGCCGGTCCGGCCGCCGCAGCAGCGCCGCCAGGGTAGCCTCGTCATATTTTTGAGCGTCGGGCCGGAACAGATCCGGCCGGCCAAGATGGTGGATCTGGCCCACCTGGCGCAGAAGCTCCAGCAGGGCGGGAATATCCTCCACAACCGCGTTTTGAATGACCATGGGGCGCCTCCTTGTTTCTGATGGGCGTATTGTAGCACATTTAGTTCCCGGTTGCAATGGGGACCGGAATGTGATACCATTTTAAGAAAAGGAGGGAATTGGATGGACTATACCCACTGTACGCTGTGCCCCCGGATGTGCGGCGTGGACCGTACCGCCGGGGAACTGGGCTTCTGCCGTTGCCCGGACACGGCATTGGTTGCCAAGATCATGCGCCACGCCTGGGAGGAGCCGGCCCTGGCGGGGTCTGGGGGCAGCGGGGCCATTTTCTTCGGCGGCTGCACCCTGGGGTGCCGGTACTGTCAGAACCGGGCCATCAGCGGCGGGCCGGTGGGGACGCCCATGGACGCCGCCGCCCTCCGGGCCGCCATGGAGGGCCTGATCCAGGAGGGGGCTGAGAACATCGATCTCATCACCCCCACCCATTTTCTGCCCACCATTCTCCCGGCCCTGCGGCCCAAGCTGCCGGTGCCGGTGGTATACAACAGCGGGGGCTATGAACGAGTGGAGACCATTGCCGCTCTGCACGGGTTGGTGGATGTGTACCTGCCGGACCTCAAGTATGCCGACAGCGGCTTGGCCCGCCGCCTCTCCGGGGCGGAGGACTATTTTGAAACCGCCTGCCGGGCCATTGAGACCATGGCAGATCAGGTGGGGCCTGTCCAGTGGTGGGGAGACCGGGTGGTTCGGGGCGTCATCGTCCGGCACCTGATCCTGCCGGGGCAGGTGGAAAACTCCCTGCGGGTGCTGGACTATCTGGGCGACACCTTTGCCCCGGGGCAGATTTTAGTCAGCCTGATGCGGCAGTACACCCCCATGGGCGGCCTGCCCGCCCCCTTCGACCGGGCAGTGACGGAGGAGGAGTACCAGGCGGTTCTAAGCTGGGTCTATCTCAACCGGCTGGAGGGCTTTACCCAGGAGGCGGAAGCGGCGGATCGGCAATACATCCCGGATTTTTGAATGTTTTTGGCAAAATGCCCGCTGGGAGCGCCCGGCGGGCTTTTTTCCTGTGCAGTTGGGCAATTGCATTTTTAGAGAAATGTGGTAAAATAGAGGAAACCGTTGCGAACACAACCAATTTTTAGGAGACACATATGGACGGACGTCTGATCGGCATTCTCATCGACTCCTTTTGGAAAATTCTGCTCCCCGGCCTCACCGCCACCATTCCCCTGACGGTCATTTCCTTTTCCATTGCCATGGTCATCGCGGTGATCGTGGCGCTGATCCAATTTGCCAATATCCGGCTGCTGAAGCAGCTTTGCCGGTTTTATATCTGGGTCATTCGGGGCACCCCCCTGCTGGTGCAGCTGTTCGTGGTGTTCTACGGACTGCCCCGGGTGGGCGTCATCATTGACCCCTTCCCGGCGGCGGTGATCGTCTTTTCCATCAACGAGGGGGCCTACTCGGCAGAGGTGGTCCGGGCGGCCCTGGAGGCGGTGCCCGCCGGGCAGATCGAGGCGGGCTACTGCGTGGGCATGAACTACTTGCAGATCATGTGGCACATCGTCCTGCCCCAGGCCATGCGGATCGCCTTCCCGCCCCTGTCCAACTCCCTGATCGCCATGGTGAAGGACACCTCCCTGGCCGCCAACATCACCGTGGTGGAGATGTTCATGGAGACCCAGCGGATCGTGGCCCGGACCTGGGAGCCCCTGGCGCTGTACATCGAAGTGGGGCTCATTTACCTGCTGTTCTGCACCGTGCTGACCAGGCTCCAGAGCTTCGGGGAAAAGAGGATGCGTACCTATGGAAAATAACGCCATGCTGGAAGTCCGGGGTCTGAAAAAGCGCTTCGGCGGCCTGGAGGTGCTCAAAGGCGTGGATCTGACCGTCCATCAGGGAGACGTGGTGGCGATTTTAGGGCCCAGCGGCTCGGGAAAGACCACCTTCCTGCGCTGCCTCAATTTCCTGGAGACCGCCGACGAGGGGACTCTGGTCTTTGACGGGGAGACGTTCCATCTAGGGAAGGTCCCCCGGCGGGACGTGGCCCGGCTGCGGAAAAAGACCGCCTTTGTCTTTCAGAATTACAATCTGTTTCTCAACAAGACCGCCCTGCAAAACGTGATGCAGGGGCTTCAGGTCGCCCGGAAGGTCCCCAAAGCCCAGGCGGAGGCCCGGGCCAAGGCGGCGCTGGACAAGGTGGGCCTGGCCGACCGGTATAATTACTATCCCCATCAGCTCTCCGGCGGCCAGCAGCAGCGGGTGGCCATCGCCCGGGCCCTGGCCACGGAGCCGGAGATCATCTACTTTGACGAGCCCACCTCCGCCCTGGACCCGGAGCTGATCGGGGAGGTGCTGGCCGTGATGCGGCAGCTGGCCCGGGAGGGAATGACCATGCTGGTGGTCACCCACGAGCTGCATTTTGCCCGGGAGGTCTCCAGCCAGGTGATCTTCATGGAGGGCGGGCAGGTGCTGGAATCCGGCGCCGCCGAAGCCTTCTTTCAGAGCCCAAAAGAGGCCCGGACCCGGGCGTTCCTTCGTACCATCAGCGGCCGCGAGGCCGGTGAAATAGACCCCAAAAAGGAGTAAGAATCTATGAAAAAAATGATCGCTTTACTGTTGACCGGCTTGCTGGCCCTGAGCCTGCTGACCGCCTGCGGCCCCACGGAGCCTCAGAATACCGCCGGCAATTCCCAGTCCACGGAAGCGCCCGCCGGGGCGGACCACCTGAGCCGGATCCAGGACGCCGGAAAAATCGTCGTGGCCATGGAGGGCACCTGGTCCCCCTGGACCTACCACGATGAAAACGATCAGCTGGTGGGCTACGATGTGGAGGTGGCCCAGGCCATCGCCGAAAAGCTGGGCGTGGAAGTGGAATTCGTCGAGGGCGAGTTTGACGGCCTGTTTGCCGGCATGGAGGCCGGGCGGTACGACATCGTGGTCAACGGCGTGGACATCGACGAGGAGCGGGCGGAAAAGTACGACTTCTCCACCCCCTATGCCTACAATCAGACGGCGGTGATCGTAGCCATGGACAACGAGGAGATCACCTCCTTCGAGGACCTGTCCGGCAAGCACACCGCCAACACCATCACCAGCACCTATGCCAAGGTGGCGGAAAAGTACGGCGCCACCGTCACCGGCGTGGACGACCTGGCCCAGACCTTTGAGCTGCTGCTTACCGGCCGGATCGACGCCACACTGAACTCCGAAATGACCTTCTACGATTACATGGCCGCTCACCCCGACGAGCAGATCAAGATCGCCGCCCTTGGGGAGGCCACCCAGACCGCCATCCCCGTGATGAAGGGAGAGGACAACGCCACCCTTCTTGCCGCCATCAACCAGGCTCTGGCGGAGCTGGCCCAGGAGGGCAAGCTCACTGAGCTGTCCAACAAGTACTTTGGCCGGGACATTTCCCAGGATCAGCCCCAGTAATACCTCTGATTTGGACAAAAGCGCCCCCAAGTCCCATGGACTTGGGGGCGTCAACTTGTCAACAGCCTTCAAACGCGCCGTCCTCAGCGGAATGGGCGTTATTTCGCGGCGCTTTGGGCGATATCGGAAAGGGCCTCCTGGGTGCGGGCCAGGGTCTGGCGGCTGGCTGTCACCGCTTCCCGCAGCCGGTCCACCTGGGCCTGGGTCTGCATGGTCACAGCGGCCAGCTGCTCCTCCGCCTGGGTCAGGCTCTCCCGGGCCGCCGCCAGGGCGTTCCCCGCCTGGCCGCAGAGCTGGACCGCCCGCTCCCGGGCCATCCGCTCTGTCCGCTCGGCCCTGCGGTAAATTGCCAACTCCGCCTCGGTGCTGGCGGTATCCGCCTGCTTGGCCTTGGTCAAATTCTGCTTTGCCTGCTCCAGCTCCTGCTTCGTTTGGGAAAGCTCCTCCTCCAAAGCCTGGATCCGGTCCGCATCCGGCTGACTCTGCCGGGCCTCCCGTAACGTCTGATTCTCCGTCCGGAGACGGCTCAGCTCCGCCTGATAGCGATTATTGATGTACTCAATATAATTCACCACATCCTCCCGGTTGAATCCCCGGAAGGCCGTTCTGAAGCTCTGATTTTCCGCCATGGGGGCAGGCCTCCTTTCTTTCTGCAAAAAGTATACCACACCCCTCCCCCGATTACAAGCCCCCAGTCCGCCATTTTCCGCCGAAAAAATACGGATTTTCCTATTGACAAAACCCGGCAGCCGTGGTACTATATTTGGGCGGTGGAAAACCGCGGAAAACGCGCGAGTGGTGGAATTGGTAGACTCGCTAGATTCAGGTTCTAGTGTTCATTTCGGACGTGGGGGTTCAAGTCCCCCCTCGCGCACCAAAAATCGGCAATCCTCGCCAGAGGGTTGCCGATTTTTACTTTTTCACTTTTCACTATTCACTCTTCACTAAATATAAAGGGCCGATTTTTGGAAAGTAAGAAGTAATATGTAAAGAGTGAAAAAGTGTGGTGTCCCCTTCGGGGACGATTGAAAAAACCACCGTCCCCGGTTTTGAACTGCACCCCATTTGTTAGACGATGTGATATAATGTCTAACAAGTGGGGTGATTATAATGCCAAAAGGAGTACC
>CANQXH010000079.1 GCA_947627745.1 uncultured Oscillospiraceae bacterium | reverse complement strand
CGACCTTCTTTAGTATCTCTATAATCCCCTGCAGTCTTGCGACCTTGTTTTCCAACAAGCGATAGTTTTTTAGAGTCGCTTCTTTTTTGCCAGAACGGAAATCAACGGACGCCTTGATCCATGCGTATATCGTGCTGCGGGGGATACCGGTATCGGCAAGAATCGAAGCAACGGATTCCCCAGCGCGATAGCGTTCAACTGCTGACTGCTTTACAGATTCGTTGTACTTGTTGTTCAAAACAATCATCTCCTTCGCAGAACATTGTAGCATGAATACGAAGAAATGGCAGCATAAAACCAATTCAAAGCGCGCCGGAGAATAGATTGTAAAAATAGACTGAATGGTTAAGGAATCCCTATTTCTGCATATATTAAGAAAGTATTATATGCAGAAGGCTTTGTTTTTACTTGCGTTTCTGCATATAATATGCTATAATTATATGCAGATCGGAGGGATGTACCATGAGAAGGTTTGACTATTCTTTCTTAGATAATGGGTTGCTGCCCGCAAATCTGGTAAATCTTACCGCAAGTATCGCAAGCCTGAAGACAATGGCAGGGATCCGAAAAGAAGCGCATATCCGTGTTTTCACGGAGTTAGAGGCCATAGCGAAAGTGCAGTCCGTCAAGAGCTCCAACGCGATTGAGGGGATCGTCACCAGCGATGAGCGCATTGTTGCCATCGTCAACCAAAACAGCGCGCCGCTGAACCACAACGAGGCGGAAATTGCCGGATACAGAGACGCGCTGAATGAGATTCATCTGGGCTATGAGCACATCAGCTTTCGCCAGCGTGACATCCTGCGTTTGCATGAAATGTTGCTTCCCATCGCCGGATATGAGTACAGCGGCCGGTACAAAAAGGACGACAACGTGATTCTGGAAGTGGATGCTGCCGGAAATCGAAGGGTGCGGTTTTTTCCAATGCCGGCAGCCGAGACAGAGGCGGCCATGGAGCAGCTGGAACTTGCTTATCTGGATGCCTGCGGCAACGCGAACATCAACCAGCTTCTACTGATCCCATGCGTGATTTTGGATTTCCTTTGCATCCATCCCTTTCAGGACGGAAACGGACGAATGTCCAGACTGCTCTCCCTCTTGTTGCTATATAAAAACGGCTATGATGTGGGGAAATATGTGTCCTTTGAAGAGCAGATCAATAACTACAAGGACTTCTATTACGAAGCGCTGCGGAAGTCCTCTGTTGGTTGGCATACAAATGAGAACAGCTATTTCCCGTTTATTGAAAATTTCCTGTCCACCTTATATATGTGCTATAAGGAGCTGGACAAGCGTTTTGCCGTAGCCAACGGGAAAAGAATTTCCAAAAAGACCCGTATTGAAGCAACAATATTAAACAGCTTGACTCCGCTTTCCAAGGCGCAGATCTGCAACATATTGCCGGACGTTAGCCCCACGACGGTGGAGGCCGTGTTGGGAGCTATGGTGAAGGACGGTATGATTAAGCGGATCGGTTCCGGGAGAGCGTCAAGGTATCTAAAGGCGTAAAATGATATAAAATGAATAGAAGCGGCAGTTGTAATCCGTTATAGGAGGAAAAATAAATGAAAATTAAAACCATTCAGATCTCTGGGTTTCGGAAAATTCTGAAAGCAACAATTCATGTGGAAGACGACATTACTGTCATTGCCGGAGCAAACAATAGCGGGAAAACATCTATTGTAGAACTTTTCAATTATATCTTTAATGCTAACGGAAGATTATGTTGTGACGATTTTCCCGTATTTGAATCCCAGCGATGGTGTAGAGCAGTATTCCCTCATTTTAAGGATCAGTTTACCTCTGGGATCGATAAAGAAGAAATGATTGCAAACATTCTTGGAATAATGATGCCTCTTGAGAACCCAGAAAGCGCAATACTGCTTCACCCTATAGAAGTTAAGATTCAGGTGGATTATGATCCTGATAACGATGACATTCGGAATTTTGCTGATTACATCATGGAACTTGATCCAGATAACAGCAGTTTTTATTTCATTTACCGATTTGAACTAGACAAGGATTTGTTGAGAAAATCCTTGGATTCGGAATACGAAAAGCTACGTAATCGTTTTGACAAATTAATTGGAGATGCTGATAAAGACGCTGAAGGGATTCGCATCATTGAGGAAATGCTGATTCTTTTGTACACCAGCAGCTGTAAAGATGCTACCTATTTCTCTGATAAAACCTACAGCAACATAGTTTCTATGGAACCGGCATCGTTCAGGGCTCTTTTCAACTATCATAATATTATGGCAGGCAGAACACTGGACGATGGAAACTCAGACCGAGCCAGAATACTAAGCAAAAGCATGATAGATATCGCAAGTCAAGAGGATAACTGGAAAACACTTATTCAGTCCTTGCCGGATAAGATTAAACAATCAATTGAAGAAGAGCAAATTCAGCAGGAGGTTCGCAAAGCCTCCGTTGAAACACTGGGGCAAACTATCGAACAAATATCTAAAACCAATGGCGGGCAAGCCGGCCATATTACCATCGATATGGTGGTAACGGATGAGGCAGTCCAATCCTTACTCAAAAGCATCACAAGTGCGAAATATCAAGTTGATGATTTTTTTCTTAGGGAATCTTCTCAGGGCTTAGGATATAGCAATTTAATTTTTATTCATCTTCAGCTGGAAAAGTATCGGAAGACAATTGATCCTCTGCTTGTAAACTTCTTTGTCATTGAGGAACCTGAGGCTCATATGCATCCACAGATGCAAAATATTTTCTCTCAGTATCTTTTTGCATATTATAGCAAAGAGGCTGCAATGCAAGGTTTTGTAACAACACATTCTCATGAGGTTGTCCGTAATATTCGCATTTCCCAACTTCGAGTACTTCGGCAAGTCCAACCATTTGAATGCTGCCTTTATGACTTACATAAGTTTATAGATGAATCAATCAAGCCTAAACAAGAGCTAAAAGATTTGGTTGAATTCTACGATGGTTTTTATACCATCAATTTCCCGGACATAATCTTCGCTGATAAAGTAATATTGTATGAAGGCGATACGGAAAGAATGCTAATTAAAAATGTGTTGCTTTCGGATAGGTTTGAAGCTTTAAGAAACCAGTACATCTCCTTTGTGCAAGTCGGTGGGGCATATGCGATAAAATATAAGCCAATACTTAATTATTTAAATATCAAATCTCTTATCATAACAGATTTAGATTTTGATACAGATTCCGAAACAGAGATCGATGTGCTCCAATCGTTATCTACGAACGCCACAATAAATGCATTTGCAAATGAGGCTCTAAAAAAACCTACGCCAACGGTGCAAGAGCTTTATTCTTGGAAGAACGATGTAAAGTATGTAGTGATGAAAAACATTTGTCTGGCCTTTCAGGGCACAAATGATCATTATGCTCGAACGCTCGAAGAAGCTATGCTCGCAAAACAATATAATATGTCAGTGCTGGATACGAAAACAAAAGAAGAATGGACGGGTCTACGCGAACGCGATAAACTAACATTTGTGATCCCGCAAAAAGTAGACCCATGTAGTATTCGGACAATTGTACAGCATACGAGCAAAAGCAAAACAGACTTTATGTACTCAGTCATCCTCAGTAAACTTGTTGATGTTATGCTTCCCGACTATATAGAGGAGGGCTTAATATGGCTAGCAGATTGAATAACTGTTTTTTGATAAACGCACCGGCGGGCAGCGGAAAGACAACAGAAATTAAATCAATGGTGCAAAGATATATCGTAAGTAATCCGAAAGACAATATTCTTTGCATTACCTATACAAATCGTGCCGCAGATGAATTATCAAAAAGTATCCTCACTAAAAATGTATTCATTGGTACAATCCACTCCTTTTTGCACTTTTTTCTGAAACCTTATTTTGCGCATCAAGACATTTTGAAATTATACTTTGAAATTTACGGCGTACAGATAACCGAACGGATAGAAAATAAAGATCAAAAAGACAATATAGCCGAGAGCAATGCTCGTTATATTGAGAAGTACGGGAAGCTGGACTATGACACAGTTAGAAAAAATATCAAGGCGCTCTCATATAACGAATCACCATTTAGTTCTTTGTATTATGGTAGCTTGTCTCATGATGATCTAATAAGCTTTTCAAAAGCGATTTTCGATCGATATCCTGTTATTAGAAAAAGAATTACTAGTAAGTACCAATTCATATTTATAGATGAGTACCAGGATACAATGAGCGATGTTCTTAAGATATTCTTTGAAAGTGTAATTGATACAAAAACTAAGCTGTTCTTGTTCGGGGATCGAATGCAGCAGATATATAAAAACTATGATGGATCTTTTGAAGAACATTTTGAACTATTTGATACTACAAATGCGTTAACAACAAATTATCGCTCAACAAAAAGTATTGTGAATATCTTAAACAATATTTACAATGATTCGGCGTTTGTTCAAAGTAGCTCTGAGGAAATGAAAAGCGTTAATGTGGATTTTGACCCAAGAATCATTATTAGCAATTGTATCAAAGAGGAAATTGAGAAGCTTCGAAAAGCAGATCCTGACACATTGCTTCTATATCTCTTTAATAAAGAACGTTTTTCTGACATTGATGCAATTCATTTATATGAGGCATTCAACAGCATGAAAAAATACTCTTTTGGAAAAGCGTTGTCTGCAGTTGATGTGTTAACAACACGCTATGAGGATAATCCTGATGCCCTATTAAAACTTTTGTTCTGTGTTGTCGATTTATCAAGGCTCTATAAAGCGCAACAGTATGGAAAAATAATTCAGATTCTGAAAGACAATAAATCTATCTTCAGTAAAGATAGCTGGAGTATTCAAACGCATCATGATAAGGAAAAGGTCTTTAACAGCATAAAACGAGTTTTCGATATCTTGAGTAGTGAAGATAAAACTATAGCTGATTTGATTAGTTGCCTTATGGAGGCACACCTACTTAATGAGGCATACTGGAGTGGCATTATTGATGATGAAGATTGCAAACTAGCAACTCCTGTTCCCATAATCGAGCTGACACATATAGCGGATTATTTAAACAATCCTAGAGTCTCAACTCAACATGGTGTAAAAGGTGAAAGCCATGACAGTGTAGTTTTTGTTGCAGAAGACAGCTCAGCTAATCCACGCGTCACGATGTATCGGTTTTTTGAAATGTGGGGACAAATACAGATATCGGCAAATTCATTCAACCAGTTTTACTATGATTTCTCGGCTGAGGTTAGCAGTGCACAGCATGGTATTGGCATGAGCATAAGAGATCTTAAAAGGGATACCTATATAGAAAACGAAGGAACAATTAAAGAGAAAATGCGCACAATATGTGAGAAATATAAAGATAATCCGTATTTTCAATTCATTTATGGTAGAGATTACAAAGATTATTTTTCAAATCCGAGGGTTACAAAAGTTAAGGATTGCTTAAACGAAAATGCGGTATACGGTATTCTGAGCGCATATAAATTGTTCTATGTGGGTTGTTCGCGGGCAAGAAGAAATCTAACTATTCTGCTGGACATCTCGAAAATCAAGGGAGATTTTGAGCTTCAGAAAAAGAGATTTGAGGAAATAGGCTTTCAAGTTGAAAATTCCCAGACGTATTAAGATCGTGGATCAATTTCCGCAGATTTGACTCCATCAATTTAAAACGCAAATTCATCTTTTCGTGCCCACATTGACGTGTCGCGGCTTTGTCGTTCTGACTGCCGCTCCTTCTTTCCGCAAAGTCCGCAGACTTTTTGGAGGAAAGGCTTCCGCTTTGCCTCCGGTTGTAGTTTTTCCACATAGAGAAAAAGTCCTGCCCTCCGACTTGCTTCCGCCTGTGATACTTTGTGAGGGTTCAAGTCTCTCCACAAAAAAGCCGAAAAAATCTTTTTTATTGTGGTTAGCCAAAAATCGGCAAGCGACGTTCGGAGCTTGCCGATTTTTACTTCTTCTTCTTCACTATTCACTTTTCACTCTTCACTAGATACGATGGGCCGATTTTTGGAAAGTAATAAGTAAGAGTGAAAAAGTGTGGTGTCCGCTTCGCGGACGATTGAATCAAAGGACGTGAAGACGGCCTTTTGCGCATGGGGCTATCCCCCTAAGAGGGACCCCTGCCGGACAGATACAGGCGCTGGAAAACCTCACCGCAGGCGGCAAAACAATTTCCCCACATTTTGATGCCGTTTCAGCCCCATGTGGGGAAAACTGAGAATGGGATCATCCCGCGATGTGCAAAATTCCTTGACAGTTTTGCTTTTTTGAGGTATACTAGGAAATTAGTGGGGATTCTCCAAGTATATGAAAATTAAGGGATACCGATTATGGCTCTAAATGAGAAGCTGCTTCAAGTCTGCCGCCTGTTCCGTATCGAGGGCGACTTTTTAGGATATGACACCATCCAGATGGGCAATGTGAACCAGACCTATGAGGTCCGGTTCCGCCTTCCCGACGGGAAAAAGAAATCCTTTCTGGTGCAGAATGTGAATACCTATGTGTTTAAAAACCCTGTTCAGGTCATGGAGAACATTGACAAGGTCACGGAACACATCCGAGCCAAGCTGCCTGGCCAGCTGACGCTTCATTTCCATCATACAGCCGACCGGAAGACCTATGTAGAGGATGGCAGCAACTTTTGGCGGATGACCAATTACATTCCCTGCGCCACCTACAATGCCGTGGCGGACCTGAAAATTGTCCGCAATGCCGGGGAGGCCTTCGGGGCGTTCCAAAATCAGCTCTCGGATTTCAACAGCGACTTGCTCTACGAGACCATACCCGGCTTCCACAACACCAAGCGCCGGTACGAGGCGCTGCTGGAAAGCGCACAGGCCGACCCCGTGGGCCGCGCCCGGGAAGTGAAAAAGGAGCTGGACTATCTGCTCTCTGTCCGGGAGGTTGCTTGCAGCCTGACAGAGCTTCAGGAGCGGGGGAGCCTTCCCCTGCGGGTGACCCACAACGACACCAAGATCAACAACGTCCTGTTTGACAAGCGGGATGGGCGGGCCCTGGTGGTGGTGGATCTGGACACGGTGATGCCCGGCCTGGTGGGCCACGACTTTGGAGACGCGATCCGCTTTGCCGCCAACTATGTGGAGGAGGACTCTCCGGACGATCAGAAGGCCGGAGTGGACATGGAGGTTTTCGAGGCCTTCACAGAGGGCTTTTTAAAGGAGACCGCCAGCACCCTCACGCCCCTGGAGCGGGACACCCTGGCCCTCAGCGCCTTTGTCCTGACGGCCGAGCTGGCCACCCGGTTTTTAGCGGACTACATTTTGGGGGATCCTTATTTCAAGATCAAGTATCCCCAGCACAACCTGGTCCGCGCCCGGTGCCAGATCGCCCTGGCGAAGGACATGCTCCGAAAAATGGGAGCCATGGAGCAGGCGGTGAAACGTGCCGCCCAGATCCGGGTAAGCGCCTGAAATAGATAGAATAGAAACTGCCGCCTCTGAGCTCAAAATCAGAGGCGGCAGTTTTCAGGCGGCCCCATACGGGGCCGCCTGAAAACGGAGTGAGCGAGATTTGCGCCGACTTGGCGTCGCTGAGGGGACTTGAACCTCCGACCTACCGCTTAGGAGGCGGTCGCTCTATCCAACTGAGCTACAGCGACAGACGCGCCGCATGAAGGTTTCCGCGGCCAAGGTTGATTGTACCGGAAAAATGCGCCGGTGTCAATCCCGATTTCGGATTTTTTTGGTTTTTCCCTTTACAGCCCAGGGGTTTTCGGATATAATAATTGGGAATCTTTTGAAATGAGTGAAACGAGTATGAACATTGCCTTTGACGAATACAAGCAGAAGCTGGGGGAAATGAAGCCCGTGCTGGACCACCTGGGGGAGTCCATGAACCTGGACGGCCTGCGGGGCGAGCTGGAGCGGCTCCACGCCATGCAGGAGGCCCCCGGATTCTGGGACAACCCGGAGAAAAGCCACCAGATCGTGGTGAAGGCCAAGACCGTGGAGGCCCGGCTGGAGCGCTACCAGAAAATGGTCGCCTCCTGGGAGGATATGGTGGCCATGTGCGCCCTGGCGGCGGAGGAGGACGACGATTCCCTCCTGCCGGAGCTGAAGGAGAGCTATGAAAAGCTGTCCCAGGACATGGAGCGGGCCCGGTTGGAGACCCTGCTTTCCGGCCATTACGACAGCTACAACGCCCTGATGAGCTTCCACGCCGGGGCCGGCGGCACCGAGGCCCAGGACTGGTGCCAGATGCTCTACCGGATGTATACCCGCTGGGCCGAGGCCCATGGGTACACCTATAAAATTCTGGACTACCTGGAGGGAGACGAGGCCGGCCTCAAATCCGCCGATATTTTGGTGGAGGGGGACAACGCCTACGGCTTCCTGAAAGGGGAGAACGGGGTCCACCGGCTGGTGCGGGTGTCCCCCTTCGACGCCAACGCCCGGCGGCAGACCTCGTTTGCGGCGGTGGAGGTGATTCCGGACATCCAGGACGACAGCCAGGACGTGCAGATCAAGCCCGAGGACTACGAAATGCAGGTCTACCGCTCCTCCGGCGCCGGGGGCCAGCACATCAACAAGACCAGTTCCGCCGTCCGGCTGATCCACAAGGCCACGGGCATCGTGGTCTCCTGCCAGACCGAGCGGAGCCAGTTCCAGAACAAGGAGACCTGCCTGCGGATGCTCCGCAGCAAGCTGGTGGAGATCAAGGAGCGGGAGCACCTGGACAAGATCTCCGATATCAAGGGCGTCCAGCAGAAGATCGAGTGGGGCAGCCAGATCCGCAACTATGTGTTCATGCCCTACACCCTGGTGAAAGATACCCGCACCGGCTGCGAGACGGCCAACGTCAGCGCCGTGATGGACGGGGCGCTGGACCCCTTCATCAACGCCTATCTGACCTGCGCCGCCACCGGCAGCTGGGTCACAAAGTAAGAAAAAAGGGAAAAAATGCTGCTTCAGCCCTTGCATTCTGGGAAACCCTGTGATATAATGTTCGGGCTGTCTGAAAAATACCGCCATCTAACGCAGGAGGGAAACCAAAATTGGAAGTTCTGACCATTATTTTGACCGTTCTTGAAGTGATCGCCAGCGTTGTGTTGATCGTGGTGGTCCTGTTGCAGTCCGGCAAAGAGGCCGGCCTGTCCGGCGCCCTGTCCGGCAAGAATGAGACTTATCTGAGCAAGAACAAGAAGGGCAATCTGGACAAGATGCTGGCCTCCGCTACCAAGTGGATCGCCCTGGCCTGGGTGCTGCTGACCCTGTCCCTGAGCCTGCTCTGATAGGAAAAGCCCCCCTGCGGGGGCTTTTTTGCGCAGCCAATAAAATCTGACTTTGGAGGTACCCATGGAAAATGCCCATCCGCTGGCCGGCCTGGAGCCGGAAAGCGTCTTCACCTATTTTTCTCAGCTCTGCGCCATTCCCCACGGCTCCGGGAACACCAAGGCCATCAGTGATTTTCTGGTGTCCTTTGCCCAGGAGCATGGGATTGCCTGCCGCCAGGACGAGCTGAACAACGTGCTGTTCTTCCAGCCCGGGACCCCTGGCTATGAGGACCACCCCCCGGTAATCCTCCAGGGCCATATGGACATGGTCTGCGCTCAGGACCCGGACTGCCCCAAGAATATGGCCGCCGAGGGCCTGGACGTGATCCACGACGGGAAATTTGTTTTCGCGAAGGGCACCTCCCTAGGTGGGGACGACGGCATCGCCGTGGCCTACGCCATGGCCCTGCTCACCGCCAAAGACCTCCCCCATCCGCCCCTGGAGGTTTTGATCACTGTGGACGAGGAGACCGGGATGTTCGGCGCCGCCGGGGTGGACCTTTCTGATTTCCGGGGCCGCAGGATGCTGAACCTGGACTCCGAGGACGAGGGCGTTTTCACCGTCTCCTGCGCCGGCGGGGCCCGGGCGGCGGTGTCCCTGCCCACCCCCCGACGGGCGGTGTACGGCCCCTGCCTCCGGCTGACGGTGGAGGGGCTCCGGGGCGGCCACTCCGGGGTGGAGATCAACCGGAACCGGGCCAACGCCAACAAGGCCATGGGCCTGCTCCTGGCCCGCGTCCGGGAGAAAATGCCCATCTGCCTGACCTCCCTCACCGGCGGGGACAAGGATAACGCCATCCCCCAGTCCTGTGTGGCGACCCTGGTTGCCATGGGCACGGATTTAGAGGCGGTGAATGCCATCGCGGAAGACCTCCAGCGGGAGCTGCGGGCCCAGTACGACGAGCCGGGCGCCACCGTCTCCGGCGAAAACCTGGAGGCTCTGGGCGGCAACGCCCTGTCCACTGCCGACACGGAAAAGGTGATCCGCTTCCTGACGGAGGCCCCCCACGGGGTGGCGTCCATGTGCCCGGATTTGCCGGAGCTGGTCCAGACCAGCGACAACTTGGCCTCCCTTCGCTTGGGAGACACCTTCGAGGTCCGGTTCTCCGTCCGCAGCTCGGTAGAGGCGGAAAAGCAGGCCCTGCTGGAAAAAATTCGGTCCCTGGCGGAGGAGCTGGGCGCTTCCTTCCAAGCCTCGGGAGAGTACCCGGCCTGGGAATACCGGGCGGAGTCCCCCCTGCGGGAGAAGCTGGTGGCGGTCTATACCCGGCTCTACGGCCAGGCCCCCCAGGTGGTGGCCATCCACGCCGGGCTGGAGTGCGGCCTGCTGGGCAAAAAGCTGCCCGGCCTGGACTGCGTCTCCCTGGGCCCCCAGATGCACGACATCCACACCAGCCGGGAGAAGCTGGACATTGCCTCCGTCGCCCGGACCTGGGACCTGCTGAAAGCGGTCCTCAAAGAGCTGTAAAACCAAAGGACCGGCGCTTTTAGAGCGGGCGCCGTAAAACAGTCCATCAGTTTAACTGCTTATCTAAAATACCAAAGCAAAGACCGCTGGCATGCACATGGGTATGTGCGCTGGCGGTCAATTTTTGGGTATTCAATTTTTTAAACTT
>CANQXH010000078.1 GCA_947627745.1 uncultured Oscillospiraceae bacterium | reverse complement strand
AAATTTTTTTCAGAAACTGGGTCAGGCCTCTTGAAACCTGTGGAAAAATCCGTTATAATATCCAAGACTATGTCCGGCGGCGCTGTTTTTTGCCGCCAATTCAATGAGAGGGTTTGATTCACATGAGCGCATCCGATAAGAAAAAACTGCGGAAAGAGCAGGCTGCCGGGATGACCGAACGGCAGAAGCAGGCCCGCAAGGAGGCCACGACCGTCAAGATCTATACCTGGATCTTTGTGACCGTGGTAATTCTGGCGGTGGTCATCGCCGTCGGCGTACTGATCAACCGGTGGTTCCAGGGATCCGGCATTCTGGAGCGGAATACCGTAGCCGTAACCTTTGACGACGGAAAGAAGCTCTCCGCCGCCGAGCTGAACTACTACTTTATTGACGCGGTGGTTGGGGACTACAACGACGCTTACAGCACCAGCGGCGGGTATGCGGACGCTTACCTGGCGTATCTGGGTCTGGACACCACCAAGCCTCTGGATCAGCAGGACTATATCACAGGGAATGAGACTTGGGCCGATCACTATACCAATTTGGCCATCAACAACGCCAAGCAGACCTATGCCGTCTGCAAGGAGGCAAAGGCTCAGGGCTTTACCCTGCCGGAGGATACCGCCGCCGCCATTGACACTCAGATCAAGAATCTGGTGAACTCCCTGGCGTACCTCAAGAGTACCTACGGCCCCGGCACGACCATGGACTCCTTCCGCGCTTACCTGGAAGACCTGGCGCTGGCAAGCGCCTATCAGGCCGAGTACAATGACAGCCTGACCTTTGACGCCGAGCGGATCGCCGCCTACGACGAGGAGCACGCCCAGGACTTCAATTCCTACACCTACGCCTATTATACCGTCCCCGTTTCCAGCTTCCTGCCCAACGCCGATGTGGATCCGGAGAGCGGCTCCGTCACCTTTACTGACGAGCAGCGGGCCGAGGCCGAAGCAGCCGCCGAGGAGGCAGCCCAAATGCTGCTGGTGGCGAAGGAAGACACTTTGTTTGACAAGGCCATCGCCGCCATGGATATCAATAAGGACAATGAAAACGCCGCTTCCAGCAAGGCCAACCGGTACTTCTCCAGCCAGATCAGCACCTCCGCCGTCTATCACGACTGGGTGCTGGACGAGAGCCGCCAGCCTGGGGACATGGAGGTGTTTCCCGTCACCTCTACCTCCACTCAGGACGGAGAGGAAGTGACCACTACCACCGGCTACACCGTCGTGCTGTTCCAGGAGCGCTCCGACAACCGGATTCGCATGGCCGACGTGCGGCACATCCTGATCCCCTTTGCCCATGCGGACAGCTCCGATACCAGCGACACCTTTACCGACGAGGAGAAGCAGACCGCCAAGGAAAAGGCCGAGGAGATCTATCAGCAGTGGAAGGACGGCGAGGCCACGGAAGACAGCTTCGCGGCGCTGGCAGCCAAGGAATCCAGCGACAGCTCCGCCTCCAACGGCGGCCTGATCACCGACATCTATGAAGGCATGACGGTGGAGCCCTTCAACGACTGGCTCTTTGCCGAGGGCCGGCAGCCGGGGGACAACGATATCGTGGAATCCGAATACGGCTACCATGTGATGTACTATGTGGCTGCCGGGGAGAACAACTACCGGGACTACATGATCATCGAATCCCTGCGCAGCGCCGATATGAACGAATGGTTGAACGGCCTGGTGGAGAGTGTCACCGTCACCGACGGGAACACCTCCCGCTTAAGCCGCGGCTTGGTCCTTTCCAGCGGCCAGTAATTCAAGGCAGGTATAATTTCGCCTCCCAGGGCAAAAAATCCCCTGGGAGGCGATTTTTATGGACAAGAAACATCCCCTGGGCCCGACTTTGGCAGGCGCGGCGGCGGGAGCGGTCAACGGCCTTTTCGGCGCCGGGGGCGGGATGGTGCTGGTGCCCCTGCTGACCCTGCTCACCGATTTAAAGGAGGAGGAGGTCTTCCCCGCCTCGGTATCCGTGATCCTTCCGGTCTGCCTGGTCTCCCTGGGCGCCATGGCCATGAACGATCCCCTCCCCTGGGGACAGGCGCTGCCCTATTTGGCGGGCAGCGTTTTGGGCGGAATCCTTACCGGCCTTTTTGGAAAAAAGATCCCCACGCTCTGGCTTCACCGGGGCCTGGGGCTGCTGATCCTCTGGGGCGGGGTGCGGTACCTATGCTGAGCGCTTGGTATGTGGCGGTGCCGGTGGGCACGGCGCTGGGATTTCTGTCCGGCCTGGGGGTGGGCGGCGGAAGTCTGCTGATTCTTTGGCTGACCCTGGTGCTGGGGATGGAGCCCATGGCCGCCCGGGGGATCAATCTGATGTTTTTCGTCCCCTCCGCTGTGATCGCCTGCCTGTTCAGGTGGAAGCAGGGA
Organism: uncultured Oscillospiraceae bacterium; assembly: GCA_947627745.1. Taxonomy (GTDB): domain Bacteria; phylum Bacillota; class Clostridia; order Oscillospirales; family Oscillospiraceae; genus Faecousia. The sequence goes on along the minus strand of CANQXH010000078.1, from coordinate 9,176 downwards.
ACGCTGCCTCTGAAAAAAGTCCTCCCCGCCGCGGTGGCCGGCTGCGGCGCCGCGGTCCTGTTCGTCTGGGTGGGGACCTGGATGGAGCAGGAGGGGCTGAAGCGGCTTTTCGGCGCCCTGCTGCTGGTCACCGGGCTGCGGGAGCTGTTTTACCGGCCCCGGAAGGCCAGATAGCCCTCCAAGATCAGGCTGGCCGCCACCGCGTCCACCGTGTTTTTTCGCTTCTTCCCATGATAATTGTGCTGGGACAGGATATTGTGGGCCTCCACCGTGGTGCGCCGCTCGTCCCACATCGCCACGGGGATCCCCGCCGCTTCCTCCAGCCGGGCCGCGAAGGCCCGGCATTTTTCCGCCCGGGGTCCCTCGGTGCCGTCCATATTTTTAGGGAGGCCCACCACGATCTGCCCTACCCCGTTTTCTTGGGCCATCCGGCAGATCTCCGCCAGCGCTTTTTCCTCGTTGTAGCTGGGCACCACGGCCGTGGAGCCGGTGATGGAGCAAAGCAGATCGGAGATCGCTACGCCGGTGCGGGCGTCTCCCAGGTCGATGGCCATGATACGCATCATAATCGCCCTTTCCTTTCTTCTTTGCCTCTATTATACGGGAAAAAACCGGAAAATGAAAGAAAAAATTTGTTGACTTGGAAGAAAGTTTATGGTAGAATAATTGCACCTGTGAAAAGGGCTTTTTTTGTGCGCCCATTTTCGGCCCCGGGGCGGCGACGGTATTGGCCGCTTCCTAAATTTTTAACTAGCCGGGGCATACCAGGGAGGCAATTAAGGAGGTGCCGATATGCGCGTAAAAGTCACTATGAGATGCTCTGAGTGCAAGCAAAGAAACTACAATACCATGAAAAACAAGAAGAACGACCCTGACCGTCTCGAAATGAAGAAGTACTGTCCCTTCTGCAGGAAGCACACCGTACACAGCGAGACGAAGTAAGGAGGTCCAAAAATGGCTGAAACCAAGAAGGAAAACTGGTTCGTGCGTACCTGGGGCCGTGTTCGCCGGTATTTCCGGGAGCTGCGCAGCGAGCTGAAAAAGGTCGTCTGGCCCACCTTCCCCCAGGTGATGAAGAACACCGGCATCGTGGCCGCCTGCGTCGTGTTTGTCGGCGCGTTTATTTGGGTGTTTGACTTTGTAGCCCAGGTGGGCATCGACGCCCTGATCGGACTGTTCCACTAAGGCGGCGGATCATGGCGGAAACTGCGAAATGGTATGTGGTCCATACCTATTCCGGCTACGAAAACACGGTAAAGGCCACCATTGAAAAGACAGTGGAGAGCCGCCAGCTCCAGGATCAGATCCTGGCCGTGTCCATTCCCCTGGAAACCGTTACGGAAATCACCGACGCCGGCGTCAGCAAGACCTATGACCGGAAGGTGTTCCCCGGCTATGTGCTGGTAAAGATGGTGTACAGCGACGACACCTGGCACATCATCCGGAACGTCCGGGGCGTCACCGGGTTTGTGGGAACCTCCAACAACGACGCCATCCCCCTGACCGAGGATGAGGTCTACCAGATGGGCGTGGAGAAGAAGCAGATCGTGGTGAACTATAAGGTGGGCGACACCGTGCGGATCTTGGACGGGCCGCTGACCTCCTTTACCGGCACGGTGGAGACTGTGGAGCTGGAAAAGAACAGCGTCACCGTGATCGTCTCCATGTTTGGGCGGGAGACCCCCGTGGAATTCGAGCTGGATCAGGTGGAACCCGCCTCGGTCTGATGACTTTTGGGCCGGAGATCCGGCCGTGGGAGGGGCTTTGCCCCGAAATTTACCACTTTTATTCAGGAGGTGCTTATTATGGCACAGAAAGTTACTGGTATCATTAAATTACAGATCAACGCGGCCAAGGCCACCGCTTCTCCCCCCGTGGGCCCGGCTCTTGGCCAGCATGGCGTGAATATCGCCGCTTTTATCAAGGAGTTTAACGCCCGGACCAAGGATCAGGAAGGCTACAAGATCCCCGTGGTCATCACCGTTTACTCCGACCGCAGCTTCACCTTCATCACCAAAACGCCTCCGACTCCCCTGCTCATTTTGAAGACCCTCGGCTTGGACAAGGGCTCCGGCGTTCCCAATAAGACCAAGGTGGGCACCATCACCAAGGCGCAGATCACCGAGATCGCCAAGACCAAGCTGCCCGACCTGAACGTGACCTCTCTGGAGGCCGCCGAGAGCCAGGTCGCCGGTACCTGCCGGTCCATGGGCATCGTCGTCGCCGACTGATCGACCGCACGGGTTTTCCCGGAATTTGTGGGAGGATTTTTCCGCATTACCACGATAAGGAGGATAAAATAAGTGTTTAGAGGTAAAAAGTATAAGGAGAGCGCGAAGCTTATCGACCGCTCCGTTCAATATGATCCCAACGAGGCCCTGGGCCTGGTGATCCAGGGCGCCAAGGCCAAGTTTGACGAGACCGTGGAGATCCACATCAAGCTGGGCGTGGACTCCCGCCACGCGGACCAGCAGGTTCGTGGCGCCGTGGTCCTGCCCAACGGCACCGGCAAGACCCGCCGGGTTCTGGTGTTCACCAAGGACGCCCGGGTGGACGAGGCCAAGGAGGCCGGCGCCGACTATGTGGGCGGCATGGACCTGGTGGAGAAAATCACCAAGGAGAACTGGTTTGACTTCGACGTGGTGGTCGCCTCTCCCGATATGATGGGCATCGTGGGCCGCCTGGGCCGGATCCTGGGACCCAAGGGCTTGATGCCCTCCCCCAAGGCCGGCACCGTCACCCCCAACGTGGGCGCCGCCGTCAAGGAGATCAAAGCCGGTAAAGTGGAGTACCGTCTGGACAAGACCAATATCATCCACTGCCCCATCGGCAAGGTGTCCTTCGGCACCGAGAAGCTGACGGAGAATATGGACACCCTGGTGCGGGCCGTCATCAAGGCCAAGCCTGCCGCCGCCAAGGGTCAGTATATCCGCTCCTGCGTCGTGGCCTCCACCATGGGCCCCGGCGTAAAGGTCAGCACGGCCAAGTACGCTTGATCGAATGTCTCCCGGAAGCGCCGCTTCCGGGAGATTCCTTTTGAGAGGTTCAACATGGATTTGACGGAAATGTACGGCACCCTGGGGGTCTCCCCGGGCGTGTTGGCCTATGGGCAGGCCGCCCTGGAACGACTGAAAAACCGGTTCGGGGCCATCGATGAGATCGCGGAGTACAATCAGGGCAAGGTCCTGGCTGCCATGCAGAAAAATCGGGTCAGCGCCGCCTGCTTCGCCGCCACCACCGGCTACGGCTACGACGATGTGGGCCGGGACACCCTGGAACGGGTCTACGCCGACGTGTTTCACACCCAGGCCGCCCTGGTGCGGCCCCAGATCACCTGCGGCACCCACGCCCTGGCCCTGGCGTTGTCTGCTAACCTCCTGCCGGGGGACGAGCTCCTCTCCCCCGTCGGGGCGCCCTACGACACCTTGCAGGAGGTCATCGGCATCCGGGAGAGCCCCTGCTCTCTGGCGGAGTACGGGGTCACCTACCGCCAGGTGGACCTGCTGCCGGACGGCGGCTTCGACTTTGACGGCATCCGGGCCGCCATCGGGGAAAAGACCAAGCTGGTCACCATCCAGCGGTCCAAGGGCTACGCCACCCGGCCCTCCTTCTCCGTGTCGCAGATCGGGGAGCTGATTGCCTTTGTCAAGGGGATCAAGCAGGATCTGATCTGCATGGTGGACAACTGCTACGGCGAATTTGTGGAGACCCTGGAGCCCTCCGACGTGGGGGCGGACATGGTGGTGGGGTCCCTCATTAAAAATCCCGGCGGCGGTCTAGCCCCCATCGGGGGCTACATCTGCGGAACGGAAAAATGTGTCCGCCGCTGCGCCTACCGGCTCTCCGCCCCGGGCCTGGGCCAGGAGGTGGGGGCCAATCTGGGATTGCTGCCGGCGCTGTACCAGGGCCTGTTCCTGGCCCCCACGGTGGTGGCCGGGGCGGAAAAGGGCGCCATCTTTGCCGCCAATCTCTATGAACCCCTGGGCTTTCCCTGCGTCCCCGGTGCCGCCGAGGCCCGGCACGACATTATCCAGGCGGTGGAGCTGGGGAGCAAGGAAGCCATGGAAGCCTTCTGCAAGGGCATCCAGGCCGCCGCCCCTGTGGATTCCTTCGCCACCCCCCTGCCCTGGGATATGCCGGGGTATGAGGACCAGGTCATTATGGCGGCGGGGGCCTTCGTCCAGGGCTCGTCCATTGAGCTGTCCGCCGACGGGCCCATCCGGCCCCCCTACGCCGTGTACTTCCAGGGGGGGCTGACCTGGTATCACGCCAAGCTGGGGATCCTGCTGAGTCTGCAAAAGCTGGCGGAGGCGGGGCTGGTCACATTATAAGATGAAAAGCCGGAAGGGCATTTCCCTTCCGGCTATTTTTGTCCGCAAAGGGCAAGCTTTTCCTCCCGGGTCAGGGCCTTCACCGCCAGCTCCCGGCGAAAGGCTTGGCCATGGCCGCCGCAGCGCTCGGTGTAGCGCAGGATCAGCGGTCCCCGGCCCCGGGTATACTTGGCACCTTTCCCGGCCCGGTGGGCCTCCAGACGGCGCTCCACGTCCCGGGCAATACCGGTGTAGAGTGTCCCGTCCCCGCACTCCAGGATATACAGATACCAGTCATCCATCTTGCTTCTCGCCGGAAGTAGGGCGCTTGCCCTTTCCCATGTTCCGGGCCCGGCGCTCCAATAATGTCAACAGGAAATCCAGGAGGAAGAAGGTGATATTGCCCATCACCAACAGAATGACCAGCATCCAAGCCCCCAGGCTCTCGTTTTCCCCAATCACTTCTTCCAGGCCGGAGACATAGATCATCACCCCATAGAGGGCGCAGACGCCGGCGTTGAACACCAGGAGCTTTCCCAGCCAGCCCAGCTTGGCCGCGTCCAGACGGGGCTTCAAGATGGGGTAATATCCCAGCACCAGGAACACCCCCGCCGCCTCCTTGTTGGGCCCCAGGAGCAGCGACAGCACCGCCACAGCGGCATACCAGGCCCAGGTCACCCGGCTGCCGCACTGCCGGGCCACCAGCCAGCACAGCAGGATAGCGATCCCGGGGCACAGATAGGTGGCGATGGGAATAAAGCCACCCAAATATTGGATCATCACCGCCAGGGCCCCCAGCACACCGCTGAAGGCCATGGAGGCCGCGCTTCCTTTCTTCATATTCATCCTTTTCCGTTGCTCTTCAGGAGTTGATCGCGGATATCCCAGAGCTTTTTCGAGAGGTCAACATAATATGTCTGGGGGTTGTCGAACCGCTTGACCTCGTCCCAGAGCTTGTCCACCTGGGACAGGCAGTAGGCCCGGATCTCCTCCAGGCCGGGGCACCGGTACACCAGCTTGCCGCCCTGGAAAATGGGCACCTGCAGCTCCTTGGCTTCAAAATTATAGACGGTCTTCCGCTTCCAGGTGGCCTCCGGGTCGAAGATCTCCAGCTCGCCGGAATCGTCCACCCGCTCGTCGTAGACGCAGAGGTAGTCGGCAATGGCCTTGCCGGTATCCTTGCCGAAGAACCGGTAGAGCTTCTTGAAATGGGGGTTCGTGATCTTGCCCACGTTTTCGGAGATCTTGATCTTGGGCACGATGGAGCCGTCGGGCTTTTCCACCGCCGCCAGCTTGTAGACGCCGCCGAACACCGGCTCGCTGCGGGCGGTGATCAGCCGCTCGCCCACGCCGAACATATCAATTTTAGCCCCCTGGCGGAGAATGTCCTGGATGATATACTCGTCCAGAGAGTTGGAAACGGAGATCTTGCACTTGGTCCAGCCCGCTTCGTCCAGCATCTTCCGGGCCTGGCAGGTCAGATAGGTCATGTCCCCGGAGTCCAGCCGAATGCCGCAGTCCTCAATGCCCAGGGGCTTTAAGACCTCGTTAAATGCCCGGATGGCGTTGGGGACCCCGGAGCGGAGGGTGTTGTAGGTATCCACCAGGAGGGTGGCGTTGTGGGGATAGAGCTGACAGTAGGCCTTAAAGGCCTCATACTCCGAGTCGAACATCTGGACCCAGGCGTGGGCCATGGTGCCCCCGGCGTAGACCCCATAGAGCTGGTCGGAGATGGTGCAGGCGGTGCCGTTGCAGCCGCCGATGTAGGCCGCCCGGGCGCCCAGAATGGCGGCGTCCGCCCCCTGAGCCCGGCGGGAGCCAAATTCCAGCACCGTCCGGCCCTGGGCCGCCCGGACCACCCGGTTGGCCTTGGTGGCGATGAGGCTCTGGTGGTTCACACTGAGCAGCAGGAAGGTCTCGATCAGCTGGGCCTCGATGGCCGGGGCCCGGACCGTAAGGATGGGCTCCTTGGGGAAAATAGGCGTGCCCTCGGGCACGGCCCAGATGTCGCCGGTGAAGTGAAAATCCGCCAGGTAGGCCAGAAATTCCTCGGAAAACAGCTTCCGGCCCCGGAGATATTCGATATCCTCCGGCGTGAAGTGGAGATTCTGGATATAGTCCACGATCTGCTCCAGCCCGGCGGCGATGGCAAAGCCGCCTCCGTCGGGGCACTGGCGGAAGAATACGTCAAAGTAGCAGATCCGGTCGCCGTAGCCCTTTTCAAAGTAGCCGTTGCCCATGGTCAGCTCGTAAAAATCGCAGAGCATGGTGAGATTGAGTTTTTGATCGTTTGCCATTGCAGGACACCTCGAATTTTGGCATTTTCCCTATTATAAGTCAACCGATGAAAAATAGCAATCTTTTTTTCTTGACAGCCCTTCCCTTTTCGGCTATATTGAAAAGAAAATGAAAGGAGAACCGCCATGGACGCCCCTGTGGATGTGACTAAGGTACGTTTGGAAACGCCCAGGCTCCTCCTCCGGCCCTGGATGGATGAGGATCTGGAAGATTTTTTCGCCTACGCCAGCGTGGACGGCGTGGGTCCGATGGCGGGCTGGCGGCCCCATGAGAACCGGGAGGTAAGCCGGGCCGTTCTGAGGCGGTTTATCGATGAGAAGAAGACTTTCGCCCTGGTTTTGAAGGAGAGCGGCCATGTGATCGGCTCCATCGGCCTAGAGCGGCTGGAGCGGTCTGAGGATCCCGCGCCGGACCGGCTGGGCCGGGAGATCGGCTACGTCCTGGGAAAGGATCACTGGGGCCGGGGGCTGATGCCGGAGGCGGTGAAGGCCGTCATCGAGTACTGCTTTACCGTCTGGAATTATGATTTTCTCACCTGCGGGCACTTTCTCCGCAACAGCCGGAGCCGCCGGGTGGTGGAAAAATGCGGCTTTACCTTCTGGAAGGAGGCCGCCTACCGGACCCAGCTGGGGACGGTGGAGCAGACCTTGCTCTATGTCCGCTACAATCCGAGAAAAAGAGAGGAACATCATGTTTGAACTGCTGAAAACCGAAGGCCGGGCCCGGCGGGGCGTGTTCACCTGCGCCCATGGGACGGTCCAGACCCCGGTCTTTATGAATGTGGGCACCCAGGGGGCCATCAAAGGCGCCCTCAGCGCCCGGGATTTGAAGGAGATCGGCTGCCAGGTGGAGCTGTCCAACACCTATCACCTCCACCTCCGGCCGGGAGACGAAAACGTAAAGGCCCTGGGGGGCCTCCACAAATTCATCACCTGGGACGGGCCTATACTGACGGACTCCGGGGGCTTCCAGGTGTTCTCCCTGGCCGGGCTGCGGAAAATTAAAGAGGAGGGCGTCGCCTTCGCCTCCCACATCGATGGGCATCGCATTTTTATGGGGCCGGAAGAGAGTATGCGGATCCAGTCAAATCTGGGCTCCGACATCTGCATGGCTCTGGACGAGTGCATCGAAAACCCGGCGCCGAAGGATTATGTAAAGCAGAGCGTGGACCGGACCTACCGCTGGCTGGTCCGGTGCAAGGCGGAGAACGCCCGGTTAAACGCCCTGCCGGACACCGTTAACCCCCGGCAAATGCTCTGGGGCATCAACCAGGGGGGCACCTACGCCGATCTGCGGGTGGCGCATATGAAGCAAATCGCGGAGCTGGACCTGCCCGGGTACGCCATCGGCGGCCTGGCGGTGGGCGAGAGCACCGAGACCATGTATGAGATCATCGAGGCGGTGGAGCCCCACATGCCAAAGGACCGGCCCCGCTATCTGATGGGCGTGGGAACCCCCAGCAATATCATCGAGGGCGTGGCCCGGGGCGTCGACTTTTTCGACTGCGTCATGCCCGCCCGGAACGCCCGCCACGCCCGGCTCTTCACCTGGGAGGGGGCCATCAATCTGAAAAACGCCAAGTACCAGTTAGACAGCGGGCCGGTGGACCCCCAGTGCGACTGCCCCGTGTGCCGAAGGTACTCCCGGGCCTATCTGCGGCACCTGTTCATCGCCGAGGAAATGCTGGCCATGCGGCTGGGAGTGCTGCACAATCTCTATTTTTACAACAAGCTCCTGGAGAGAATCCGCCAGGCCCTGGACGAAGGCCGGTTTGAGGCCTTCCGCCGGGAATATTCGGAAAAACTCAGCCGAAGAATCTAGATTTTCCTTGCATTTTTTCCAATCAATGGTATAATGAAAAAAGACTAATACGAAGGAGAATTGCTATGCTGTATTTTTTGGAGACCACCGGAGCCGCCGTTGATCCCGGCGCGGGGATGATGAGCACCGTCATCATGCTGGTGCTGATGCTGGCCGTCTTCTACTTTATGCTGATCCGCCCGGAGAACAAGCGGAAGAAGGAAGCGGAGGAAATGCGCAACGCCGTGAAGGTGGGCGACGAGATCACCACCATCGGCGGCATTGTGGGCAAGGTGGTCCATGTGAAGGAGGATAAGATCGTTCTGGAGACCGGCGCGGACCAGGTCCGCATCGAGTTTGCCAAGTGGGCCATCTCCTCCAACGAGACCGCTGCCGCCGCCGCCAAGGAGGAGGCCAAGAAGGCCGAGGAAGCCAAGGCCAAGGCCAAAGCCGCCAAGAAGGCTGCCAAGGAAGCAAAGGAAAAATAATCGACAGGCCCCGGCTCTTCGCCGGGGCCCATTCGTTTTTAGATACGCTTACCGCAGTTCTGGAGAAATGGAAGCGTTAGAATCGTCCAAAGGTTTACATAATGTGTAGCAGTTGGTCCGCACCGTTCCGTCCGTATAGGTTGCGGAGTCCTTATAGATCCGAAAGCCGCAGGCCCGATGGACCGCCAGGGAGGGGATGTTGTCCTTGTTCACATGGGAATAGAGCTTTTTCCACCCCCGCTCCCCTGCCCACCGGGCGGTGGAGGAAAAAGCTCTATTC
>CANQXH010000077.1 GCA_947627745.1 uncultured Oscillospiraceae bacterium | reverse complement strand
GTTGTGGTGACTTTATTCTAACAAACTCAATCGCCTTTTTCTAGCTATTCGGTCTCACATCTATTGTAACGCTACACTGATTTTGACCCTTTTCTTCCCGGAGGCGTTGCCAAACGGGTGAAAACATGTTATGATAGGACTAATAAGGAGGGGAGAGCGCCATGGACACCGCGCCAAAATACCCGGTCCTGCTGGTCCACGGCATGGCCGTCCGAGACAATGGCCGCACCAGCTACTGGGGCCGCATCCCCCAGGCGCTGGAGGAAATGGGCTGCCAGGTCTCCTTTTCCGGGCAGGACAGCCAGGGAACCATTCCCGCTAACGCCCGGACCATCCTGGAGCGGATCGACAGCGTCCTGGCCCAGACTGGGGCGGAAAAGGTGAACATCATTGCCCACTCCAAGGGCGGCCTGGACAGCCGCTACGCCATCTCCACCCTGGGCGCCGGCGCCAAGGTGGCCTCCCTGACCACCCTCTGCACGCCCCACCGGGGGAGCCGAATGGTGGACTGCCTGATGTGCTTTCCCAAGCCCTTGGTGAAGCTGGCGGGGAAGGCGGCGGACGGCTGGTTTCGCCAGCAGGGCGACCAGGAGCCAGCCTCCTACCAGGTCTTCCAGTCCCTGACCACCGCCGGGGCGGCGGCGTTCAACCGGGAGAACCCGGACGACGCGGGAGTGTACTATCAGAGCTATGCCTTCGTGATGAAGCATCCCCTCAGCGATCCCACCCTGAGTCTGACCAATTTCGTGGTCAACCTGATCGAGGGGGAAAACGACGGCCTGCTGCCCCCCGAGACCATGGCCTGGGGGGATTTTAAGGGCATCCGGACCGCCCCCGGCCGCCGGGGCATTTCCCACATCGACGCGGTGGATATGCACCGCCGGCTCTTTGCCAAGAAGCCTGGCAAGGGCGTGGAGGACATTGTGGAGGTCTACCGGGAGATCGTTCTGGAGCTGGTCCGGCGGGGATTTTAAGGAGGTACTGATATGAAAACGGAGAAAATTTATCTGGCGGGCGGCTGCTTCTGGGGCGCCCAGAAGTATTTTGACTGCCTGACCGGTGTTTTGGAGACCCGGGTGGGCTATGCCAACGGAAGGACGGAAAACCCCACCTACGAGCAGGTCAAATACCAGCACACCGGCCATGCCGAGACGGTGGAGGTGACCTTCGACCCGGCGGTTTTGTCCCTGACGGAGCTGCTGGAGCAGTTTTACAAGGCCATCGATCCCACCTCCGTCAACCGCCAGGGCGGCGACGTGGGGGAGCAGTACCGCACCGGGGTCTACTATGAGAATCCCGACCAGGAGCCGGTGATCCGGGCCTCTCTGGCGGCGCTGCAAGGGCGCTGCGAAAAGGAAGTGGCGGTCCAGTGCCGGCGACTGGAGCAGTTTTTCCCGGCGGAGGAGTACCACCAGAAGTATCTGGAGAAGAATCCGGGGGGCTACTGCCATATCGGACCGGCCCTGTTCCAAAGCGCCCGGGCGTACCGGCCTGGAAAGAAGGAGGACGGCGATCGCTGACTGGCCCGGGAAAGACAGCCTCTCCATAAGGAGGCGGCGCAAGCAAACGCGGCTGTACAGGCGTTCGTAAGGACAAAAGGCAGCGCAGAGGCAGAGATGCTTGCAAGCCTGTGAAATTAGACAATACAGACGCGCGATATGAATGAATATCCCTGTATTCATGTCAGCCTGCCAAAGAATCCGCGCCCCCGGAATCCGGGTGCGCGGATTTTGACGTAATAGAAGGAAGCAAAAAGCCCACGCCTTTCGCCTTTGAGGCGGGGATTATTTTTTGTCCCGCTTCCGGCAGAGGTAGAGGTCCAGCTTCTCCTTTAGATTCTCCGGGATCTCCTTGGCCACCGGGCAGGTGACGGCGTCCGCCATCCGCTGGGCAAAGGCGGTGATGAAGCCGATGTCCTGCTCCATCCGCTCCCCCTTCACCAGCTCCAGGGTGTCATAGCGCACATGGATGGGGGCCGCTCTGCCGGAGGCCATCCGGGCGAAGGTCACCGCCGGAATGCCCTTGTCGGCGAAGGGGGTGGAGTCGCTGGAATAGACCTCCTGCCGGACAGAAACGCCAACGCCCAATTCGCTACCCAGATAGCTGATGTAGTGGACCAGCTTCTCCTCGCTGGTGCAGCAGGCGGCGAACTTGCCCATCACCGAACCGATCATGTCCAGATTGATGTTCAGGACCAGGTTTTTCAGGTTCTCTTCCTTGGCGCAGTGGGCCTTGGCACCCAGCAGGCCCCGCTCCTCGCTGCCGCACCACACGAACCGCAGGCTGTGCCGGTGGGGATGCTGGGCAAAATAAGCCGCCACCCCTAGGATGCCGATGCTGCCGGACATATTGTCGTAAGCGCCCTGGGAAAGGGAAGTGGAGTCGTAGTGGGCGGAGAAGACAATGGCCTCAGGGATCTCCCCGGGCATCTCCAGCACCACGTTCCGGGACTCGCCCTCGTATTCCTCCTGCTTCAGGACGATCTTCGCGGTCTTGGCGTCCCGGGCCACCAGCCCCACGGCGTCCTTCACGTTCAGATGGACGCCGGGGAGCTTAGCAATGCCCTGGCACACCGAGGCACGGAGCTCCTTCTGGTCGATATCCCGGTCCGGGGTGGCGATATCCCCGCCGTAGGTCAGAAAGCCCACGGCGCCGTTCTCCACCAGATCCCGGTAGGTCCAGTGGCCCAGGCCGTCCACCAGCACGATTTTTCCCTTGCACTGGGCAAGGCTGTGGGGGTCGCTGCCTGTCAGATAGTAAAACGGCGCCTCCACCTCCCCGCTGCCGGCGCAGCGGTAGCCCTTGCAGGGGATCTCCTGGCCGTCCACCGTGAGACGGGCCTCCAGGATGTTGGCCATCTGTACCGGGAAGGGCTCCAGCTTGGCCTCCAGCCCCAGCTCCTTGCACTTGCCGATGAGATATTCCGCGCATTTCAGCTCCTCGGGGCTGCCGCCGGTGCGGACATAGGCGGTGTCCTGGAAAATTTGCATGATCTCCTTAGCGTTCATTGATGATCCTCCTTCGAGTGATTTTCTTCAAAATACGCGATGACCTTGGGATCCAGAAAGGCCCGGTAGGCCCCGCCCAGATCGTATAGCCCCCGGCTCACCATCTCCGCCATCCGGACCGCCCCGGCGGGCTTTAGATGGGTGTTGTCCTTGGGCCACATATAAAGGGGCTTGCTCGCCTCGTCCCCCAGGGTCTCCACCAGCGCCTCCGTCTGAGCGGTGAGATCCAGCACCGGCACGCCCTCCTCCCGGCCCACTCGGCGGACGGCCTCGGGGTAGGCCCCGTGGCTGCCGGGGCAGAACCGGTGCTGAGAAAAACGCCGCCGGGCCACCGGGGTGATCAGCACCGGCAGGGCCCCCGCCGCCCGGGCAGCGCCCAGGAACAGCCGGAGATTATCGGAAAAGCTGGTGTCCGGGTCGGTGTGCCGGGCGGGATCGTCCTTTTCGTCGTTGTGCCCGAACTGGACGAGCAGCAGATCCCCCGGCGCCATGGCATCCTTCACCGGGCGGAACCAGCCCTCGTCCAGGAAGGATTTGGTACTGTACCCGTTCCGGCCCCGGGCCTCCAGAGCCACGCCATCCGCCAGAAAAAGGGGCATGGCCTGGGCAATGCCGGTCTGGGGGTAGGTATCGAATTTGTTAAAAGCAACGGTGCTGTCGCCAATATAAAATAAGGTGGACATAGGCGCCTCCGGGGGATTTTTTACCATTGTACATGATTCCCGGAAAAAATGCAACCTCTGTTTTTCCCAGAGAAACTGGGGCCCAAGTGTTTATTTTGCTAAAGCCGTGCCGCAAATTCCATTCGCGCTTTTTTCCGCGCCCTTCGTCCCGCTTTTGTTGGAGCGCCGCAGAAGTTTTTTGGGAAATCCATGAGAAGGGGTTGCACCTTTTTCCGGGATTTGATATAATACCTCTAATTAGCGGGGTTATCATCGGGAGGTGCGGGCATGGATAAGAAACTGGGGCGGCTGCTGCGGCCCAGAATGGGAATGTATTTCCTGGTCCTGGCGTTGTTCACGCTGGGCGCGGTGCTGTCCCGGGCCTATATCCTGGCGGCGGTGGAGGCTGTGATTACCTTGGCGCTGGTGATCGTCTATCTGATCCGGCAGAGAAAGCGCCACCGGGAGCTGCAAACCTATCTGAACTCCGCCATGGACGCGGTCAGCTCCGCCCGGGAGACGGAGAGTCCCTTCCCCGTACTCATGCTCCGGCTGGAGGACCGGGTGGTGATCTACGTCAATTCCGCCTTCGCCAGCGCGGTGGACTTTAATCCTGGGTTTTCGGATAAGCCTCTGGAGGATGTGCTTCCCGGCTTTTCGGTGGACTGGCTCACCGCGGGCAAGCGGGAGAGCCCCCGGGACGTGACCCTGGGGGGGCGGCGCTGCCGGGTCTACGGCACCACCGTCCGGGCCAGCGACCCGGAGCAGACCCTTTTGGGCGTGCTGTATTTCACGGACCTGACGGAGCTGTACCAGGTGCGGGACGAGTATATCCGCTCCCGTCCGGTGGTGGCCATCATTCTGGTGGACAACTACGAGGAGCTGACCAAGAACATGGCGGAGGGCGCCATGTCCGCCCTGAACGCCCGGCTGAACGAGGCCATCAATTCCTGGACGGAGGGCTACCACGGCCTGCTCCGCCGGCTGGAGCGGAACCGGTTCTTGTTCATCTTTGAAAAGCGGGATATGATCCTGGCGGCCCAGGAAAAATTTTCACTGCTGGAAAGCATGCACCAGATCACCAGTCCCTCGGGCCTGGCGGCGTCGGTATCCATCGGCCTGGGGGTGGATGGGGCCAGCTTTGAGGAGTGCTATGACTTTGCCTCGCTGTCCATTGAAATGGCCCTGAGCCGGGGCGGCGATCAGGCGGTAGTCAAGGACCGGCTGAACTTCACCTTCTACGGCGGCCGCACCAAGGAGGCGGACCATCGGAGCAAGGTGCGCAGCCGGGTCACCGCCAACTCCCTGATGGAGCTGATCGGGCAGAGCAGCAAGGTATTCATCATGGGCCACAGGAACGCGGACATGGACGCGGTCGGCGCCGCCGTCGGCGTCAACTGTATGTGCCGCAAGAAGGGAAAGAAGGGCTATATCGTCCTGGACCTGGACCGGAACGCCTCCGGACGGCTCCTGGAGGAATTGCGCCGTGTGCCGGAATATAAGGATGTGTTTATCTCCGGCCAGGAGGCCATGGTGCTGGCGGATAGCCACTCCACCCTGGTGGTGGTGGATACCAACCGTCCGGACCAGGTGGAGTGCAAACCCCTTTTGGAGGCGGTTTCCAGGGTCTGTGTGGTGGACCATCACCGCCGCGCGGCGGATTATATCAATCCGGTGGTGGTAAACTTTCATGAGCCTTACGCCTCCTCCGCCTCGGAGCTGGTGACGGAGCTTCTGGAATACGCGGTGGAGAAGACGGACGTTCTGCCCGTCGAGGCCAAGAGTCTGCTCTCCGGCATCTTTCTGGACACCAAGAGCTTCAACGTCCGCACAGGCGAGCGAACCTTCGAGGCGGCGGCATATTTGCGTCAGCTGGGAGCGGACCCGGTGGAGGTCAAGATGCTTTTGCAGAACGACTTTCAGGAGACCATGGCCAAGTACCAGATCATCCGGGCCGCCCGGATGTACCGGAAGGAGATCGCCATTGCCGCGCTGAACACGGGCACCTCCCGGGTCTTGGCGGCCCAGGCGGCGGACGAGCTGCTGAATATTTCCGGCATCAGCGCTTCGTTTGTGCTGTACCCGGATGACAACCAGGTGATCATCTCTGCCCGGAGCATTGGCAGAGCCAATATGCAAATGATTCTGGAGCCGCTGGGCGGCGGCGGCAACGCCGCCACTGCCGGGGCCCAGATCAAAAACGTCACGGTGAAGGAGGCCCTGGACCGGCTGGTGGCCTCCATCGACCAGTATTACGAAAGCGAATAGGAGGAGAATTCCATGAAAGTGATTTTGCTTCAGGATGTTCACGGAAAGGGCAAGAAGGGCCAGATGCTGGAGGTCTCCGACGGCTACGCCCGGAACTATATGCTGCCCCGGAAAATTGCCATGGAGGCCACGCCTGACGCCATCAACACCATGCGGATGAACGACAAGGCCGCCGCCGAGAAGGCGGCCCGGGAGAAGGCGGAGGCCATGGAGCTTTCCAAAAAGCTGCGGGAGATGACCATTACCGTCACCGCCAAGGGCGGGGGCAGCGGCAGGCTGTTCGGTTCCGTCACCAGCCAGGAGATCGCCGACGCCCTCTTCGCCGCCACCGGCGTGCGGCTGGACCGGCGGAAGATCTTGATCTCCGAGACCATCAAAAACGTAGGCACCTATACCGTCCAGTGCCGCTTGGGCTATGAGATTACGGCCCCGCTGACGGTGAAGATCCAAGAGGCATAATTCGTTAGACAGAGAGGAGAAAAGCCATGGACGAGGAACTTTCCCTGAAGCAGCAGCCTCAGTCGCTGGAGGCGGAGCAGGCGGTGCTGGGCTCCATTTTGATCGACAGCCAGTGCCTGACGGATGTGATCGGGATTCTCCGTCCGGAGGACTTTTATCTCCAGCAGAACCGGGACCTTTACACCGCGATCTACACCATGTTCAACTTCTCCCAGTCCATCGACCCGGTGACGGTGCTGGACAAGCTGCGGGAGCTGGGCCTCTACCGGGAGGAATCCCGGGATTATGTGCGCCAGCTGATGGAGATCACCCCCACCGCAGCCAACGCGGTGCGCTATGCCGGCATCGTCCGGGACAAGGCCATGCTGCGGGCCCTGGGGCAGGCGGCGGCGGACATTTCCGAGACCGTCTACTCCCAGGTGGGCACCCCGTCGGAGATTTTGGAGAGCGCCGAGAAGAAGATCTACGCCCTGCGGAAGGGGGAGCGGGGGGATTCCCTGGAGCCTATCGGGGTGATCCTCCACAAGGTGTTTGACCGGCTGGCGGAGCTGAGCCGGTCTGATGCGGATTTTCCCGGGCTGTCCACGGGTCTCAAAGACCTGGACAGCAAGATCAACGGCTTAAACCCCTCGGATCTGGTGCTGCTGGCGGCCCGGCCCGCCATGGGCAAGACCACCCTGGCGCTGAATCTGTGCCTGAACGTGGCAAAAAAATATCAGAAGACCGTGGCCTTCTTCTCCCTGGAGATGTCCCGGGAGCAGCTGGCCATGAAGCTCATGTCCAGCGAGAGCTTTGTCAATAGTCAGAAAATCGCCACCGGCAAGCTGTCGGAGGAGGAGTGGAGCCAGCTGTGCATGGCCTCCGCCGCCCTGAGCCAGACGGACATCCGGGTGGACGACAATCCCAGCGTTACCGTGGCGGAGATGAACGCCAAGTGCCGCCGGCTGGACAACCTGGGCCTGGTAATCATCGACTATCTCCAGCTGATGACCGGCTCCGGCTATGGCCGGAGCAATAGCGGCGAAAACCGGGTCACCGTGGTAGGGGAGATCTCCCGGGCCCTAAAGATCATGGCCAAGGAGCTGAACGTGCCGGTGATTTGCCTGAGCCAGCTGTCCCGGGCGGTGGAGAGCCGCCAGGATAAGCGGCCCATTTTGTCGGACCTGCGGGAGTCCGGCGCCATCGAGCAGGACGCCGACGTGGTGCTGTTTCTCTACCGGGACGAATACTATAACGAGAATACCGAGGATAAAAACGTGGCGGAGCTGCTGATTTCCAAGAACCGCCACGGCGAGACCGGAACGGTGCGCCTCCAGTGGCTGCCCCAGTACGGCCTATTTACCGACCGGGAGTGGAAGCATGCGGAATAAGGTCCTGACCCTGCTGCGGCGCTATTCCATGCTCGCGCCGGGGGACGATCTTACCTGCGCCGTGTCCGGGGGACCGGACTCCATGGCGCTGCTGTGGTGTATGTACCTGTTGCGGGAGAAGCTGGACATCCGCCTCTCCGCCGCCCATTTTAACCACGGCCTCCGGGGGGCGGAATCGGATCGGGATGAGGAATTTGTCCGCGCCTTTTGCCGGGACTACCAAATTCCCCTGACGGTGGGCCGGGGCCGGGTGGAGCCGGGGGAGAAGGGGCTGGAAGCAGCCGCCCGGGAGGCGCGGTACGCCTTTTTTGATACCCTGCCTGGGAAAATCGCCACCGCCCACACCGCCGACGACAATGCCGAGACGGTCCTGCTCCGCCTGGTGCGGGGGACGGGCCTCCGGGGTCTGGGGGCCATCGCCCCGGTGCGGGGCAGAATCCTCCGACCCATGCTGCTGGTGACCCGGCGGGAGGTGCTGGCCTTTTTGGAGGACCAGGGGATCGACTATGTGACGGACAGCACCAACGACTCCGACCGATTCCTCCGGAACCGGCTGCGCAGTCAGGTCATGCCCCTTCTGTACCGGGAGAATCCCCGGCTGGGGGAGGACCTCTCCGCCATGGCCCTGCGGCTGCGGGAGGAGGAGGCGCTGCTCTCCGGCCTGTCTGTTCCCGAAAACCGTGTTTCCGCCCTGCGGGCCATGCCCCAGGCCCAAAGGAACCGGTGCCTGGCGGCTCTTCTGGAAGCTTCCGGGGTCTTGGAACCCACCGCGGAGCATATCGCCCTGGCGGAAAAGCTGGTGTTTTCCGAAAGGCCCGGGGCCCGAGGCCTATTTCCCGGCGGGGTGATTTTGGCCCGGGAATATGAGACCTTGACCGTCCTTCCCAATGCCGCCCCGCCGGCGCCGGCCATCCTGCCGGAGGCGGGGACGGCGGAGCTTCCCGACTGGGGCCTGCGGGTGACGGTGCTGCCGGGGGACGCGCTGCCGGGACCGGGACGGTTCCAGGTGTGTCCAAAGGGTCCGGTGTGGCTGCGAAGCCGGGAGCCGGGGGACGAGATGCGCCTTCCCGGCGGACGGAAAACCCTGAAAAAGCTCTTTATCGACCGGAAGATCCCCGCCGCCCGGCGCTGCCGGGTGCCGGTGCTGGCGGATCAGGCGGGGGTGCTGGGGGTCTTTGGCCTGGGGGTCAACCTGGACCGGGCGGGCCCCGGCAGGACGTATTGGATAGAACCGATGGTCTATCGGGAAAAAGAAATATAGGAGGTTCTTCGCATGGAAGAAAACATCCAAAGGGTACTCATCTCGGAAGCCGAGCTTCGGGCCAAGGTCCAGGAGCTGGCGGGCATTTTGCAGCAGCGGTTCGCAGACAAAAACCCGGTGTTCGTGGGGGTGCTGAAAGGCGTTTTGATCTTCTTCAGCGACATGATCCGCCAGTTTGACGCCCAGTGTCAAATTGACTTTATGTGGATCTCCTCCTATAACGGCACCACCGCCGGAGAAATGACCGTCAAAAAGGACGTATCCACCGATCTGGAGGGCCGGCACGTCATCATTTTGGAGGACATTTTCGACACCGGCGGGTCCCTGGACTTTACATACCGCCATCTGCTGACCAAGCATCCCGCATCGCTGACGGTGTGTACCCTCCTGGACAAGCCCTCCCGGCGGAAGCCCGGGATCACCCTGCAGCCGGACTACACCGGCTTTGTCATCGACAACGTGTTTGTGGTGGGCTATGGGATGGACTATAACGAGCAGTACCGCAATCTTCCCTATATCGGCGTTCTCAAGCCGGAGGTATATCAGCAGTAAGGAGAATTCCCATTGAAAGACCGCAAATTCATCACCGTGATCCTCTACCTGGTCATTCTGGCGGTGGCCTTTACCTGGCTGCTCCAGATCTTCAACCCGGGGCTGACCAACCTGACCTATTCTCAGGTGGTGGAGCTGTTTCAAAAGGAGCAGGTGCGCTCCTTTTCCGCCCGGGAAGGCCAGCTGACCTTGCAGCTCTACGCACCCTACAACGGCAGCGCCACATTGACGGTGCCCCTGTCGGACGTGGAGGCGTTTCGCCGGGAGATTTGGGACCTGGTCCAGGACCAGTCCGCTTCCGGGGTGCTGGAGAGCTATGATTTTCCGCCTGAGGCCCAGCCCAGCCCCTACGACTATGTATTCCCCCTGATCCTGGCGGGACTGGCGGTGCTGCTGGTGTGGTTCCTCCTGATGAGCAGGATCAACAACGCCGGGGGCAACCCCATGGCCAATTTCGGTCGAGCCCGGGCGGGTATGGGCCTGCCTGACGGGGAGAAGGTCACCTTTGACGATGTGGCCGGCGCTGACGAGGAAAAGGCGGAGCTGCAGGAGATCGTGGACTTTCTGCGCAATCCCGACAAATTTACCCAGATCGGCGCAAAGGTGCCCCACGGCCTGCTGCTGGTGGGGCCTCCGGGCACCGGCAAGACCCTGCTGGCCCGGGCCGTGGCGGGGGAGGCGGGGGTGGAGTTCCTCTCCATTTCCGGTTCTGACTTTGTGGAGATGTATGTGGGCGTCGGCGCCAGCCGGGTGCGGGACCTGTTTGACCAGGCAAAGAAGGTGGCGCCCGCCATCGTCTTTATCGACGAGATCGACGCCGTGGGCCGGAAGCGGGGCGCGGGCCTGGGCGGCGGCCACGACGAGCGGGAGCAGACTCTGAACCAGCTGCTGGTGGAAATGGACGGCTTCGGCAAGAACGAGGGCGTCATCGTCCTGGCCGCTACCAACCGGCCGGATATTCTGGATTCCGCCCTGCTGCGCCCGGGCCGGTTTGACCGGCAGATCTATGTGGGCGTCCCCGACGCCAAGGGCCGGGAGGATATTCTGAAGGTCCACGCCCGGGGCAAGCGGCTGGACGATTCGGTAGACCTGAAAACCATCGCCATGGCTACCAGCGGCTTTACCGGAGCGGATCTGAGTAATCTGCTCAACGAGGCGGCCATTCTGGCGGCCCGGGAGGGCCGGCCGGCGCTGAATATGCAGGACCTGAACGACGCCATGATGAAAATTCTGGCGGGGCCGGAGAAGCGCAGCCGGGTGATCCGGAAGGAGGACCTGCGCTTGACCGCCATCCATGAGGCGGGCCATGCCGTGGCCATGCACAGCCTGCCCACCCACAGCCCGGTGCGGCAGATCTCCGTGATCCCCCGGGGCAAGGCCCTGGGCATGACCTGGAGCTGGCCCCAGGAGGACAGTCAGCACCTGACCCGGAACCAGATGTTTGAGCAAATCGTGGGCCTTTTGGGCGGCCGGGTGGCAGAGGCGCTGTTCCTCCAGGACATCTCCACCGGCGCCTCCAACGACATCGACCGGGCCTCCAAGCTGGCCCGAGACATGGTGGCCCGGTACGGCATGTGCCAGCGGCTGGGGACCGTGTCCTATACCAGCGACGACGAGGTGTTCCTGGGCCGGGATTACGAAAAAACCAAGTCCTACTCCGAGGAGGTGGCGGGAATCATCGACCAGGAGGTCAAGGCCGTCATCGATCAGGCCTATGAAAAATGCAAGGCCATTTTGACCCGGGACGGGGAAAAGCTGCGCCAGGTGGCGGAGTTCCTCCTGAAAAACGAGACCATGACCGGCGCTCAGTTTGCCGCCTGCATGGAAGGTCGGCCCATCCCCGAGGCGGATTCCATCGCCATGCTTACCCCTCCGCCGGAGGAAGCGTAAAAAATACCGTCCCCGGCCAAAATGAAGTGCCCCCAAAAAGTTAGACAATAATTTGAAGTAAAAACTGTTCAAGCTACCGAAAGGGCTTGCTGTCTGTGA
>CANQXH010000076.1 GCA_947627745.1 uncultured Oscillospiraceae bacterium | reverse complement strand
GGTGCCGCCGCCGAAATAGATAGTATCCACATAGTAGGCCAGCAGCACCTCTGCCTTTTCCGCGGCGATGCGGCCCACCCGGTAGTGCTCCGCCTGGGTACACACCCCCAGCTCCAGCATATCTCCCAGCACCGCCACATGGCGGCCTGGCTTGTTGCCCAGCACCGTCAGAGCCGCCGCCATAGACTCGGGACCGGCGTTGTAGCAGTCCTTGATGATGGTAAAGCCCTTGGCGGAGAAGATCTCCTGCCGGCCCGCCATATTCCGGAATTGGGACAGCTGCTCCTGGATCTTGGAGGGATCCACCCCCAGCTCCAGACCCACCGCCACCGCCGCCAGGGCATCGTAGGCGTAGTGGCTGCCGTCCAGCGCCAGCTCCACCGGGAAATTGAGACGGCCCGGACAGTGGACCTGAAACCGCAGGACCCCCTCCCCTTCCTCCACATCCGAACCGATGACGCCGCATTCCTGGTTCTGGATGCCAAAGAAGGTGGTTTGAAGCGGATAGATCCGGTTCTGGTTCCACAAAAGCCGGTCGTCGCCGTTGAGGACGATCCTGCCGTCCTGGCGCATTCCTTCCAGAATTTCCAGTTTGGCCTGCAGGATCCCCTCCATGGAACCCAAATGCTCAATGTGCATGGTGCCGATGTTCACGATCACCGCGATGTCCGGCCGGGCAATGGAGGTCAGGTAGGCGATCTCCCGGAAGTGATTCATGCCCATTTCCAGCACCGCCACCTGGGTGTCCTCCGGCATGGCCAGGATGGCCATGGGCAAGCCGATGTCGTTATTATGGTTCATGGGGGTCTTCGCCACCCGATAGGTGCCCTCCAGGACGCAGGCGATCATCTCCTTAGTGGTGCTTTTGCCCACGGAGCCCGTGATGCCCACCACCTTCATGCCGATGCGCCGCCGCTCCTGCCGGGCAATGTCCCCCAAAGCCCGGCGGGGCTCCTGGACCACAATGGCCGGCCAGTCCCCGTCGCAGCGGCTGCACAGCACCGCCGCGGCGCCCTTTTCCAGGGCCTCCGGAATGAAAATATGGCCGTCCCGCACGCCTTCCAGGGCTACGAACAGCTCCCCGGGTTGGATGCGGCGGGAGTCATTGTTGGCTCCCAAGAATGTCACGTCGGCGTACTTGGGGTCGATCTGTCCCCCGCACCATTCCGCCGCCTGACGCAGTGTGATTGTGCCCATATCATTCCCTCGTTTCCGCCAGATAAGCGGCCACTACCTGCCGCTCGTCCAGGGGACGCTTTTCATCCCCCACCTGCTGGTAGGTCTCATGGCCTTTGCCAGCAAGTATTATTATATCACCTTTTTGTCCAATGTCCAGAGCGCGGTGGATTGCTTTCACACGATTTACAATTACTTCATAATTTGCCCGGCCCGCCGGGATCCCGGCCTGGATGTCGTGAATGATGGCCTCCGGGTCCTCGTGGCGAGGGTTGTCGCTGGTCAAAATGCTGTGGTCCGCGATTCGCGTACCGATCTCCCCCATAATGGGCCGCTTCATGGGATCCCGGTCCCCGCCGCAGCCAAACACGGCGATCAGCCGCCCCCGGCACAGGGGCTTGAAGGCGGACAGGACGTTTTCCAGGCCGTCGGGGGTGTGGGCGTAGTCAATGAGCAGGGTAAAGGGCTTGCCCGGCGTGGGCACCACCTCCACCCGGCCCTTGACCCCCGGGGCGGTGGCCAGAGCCGCCGCCGCCGCTTCCAGAGAGATCCCCAGTCCCAGGGCGATTCCCAGGGCCGTCAGGGCGTTGGACACCGAGAAGCCTCCGGGAATCCCCAGCTTCACCGGCACCCGCTTTTCGCCCAGCACGGCTGTAAATTCCACGCCGTCGGCCATCAGGCGGATATTCTGAGCGCTGAGTCCCTGGCAGGGCTCCTTGGAGGTCCAGAGGATGGGACAGCGGGCCGGTTTGGCCATCCGGGAGGCGTAGAGATCGTCCCGGTTCAAAACCGCGTAGCCACAGCGTCCGAAGAGGAGCGCCTTGGCGTCGCAATAGGCGTCCATGGTTTTGTGGAAGTCCAGATGATCCTCGGTCAGATTGGTGAAGGCCGCCACGTCGTAGTGAACGCCCCCTACCCGGCTCAGAGCCAGGGCATGGGAGGACACTTCCATCACCACATAGCCGCATCCGGCGTCCCGCATTTGGGCAAACAGGGCCTGAAGCTCCAGGCTTTCCGGGGTGGTGCGCTCCGTGGGCAGCTCCTCTTGGCCGATCAAATTGGACATGGTGCCGATCAGCCCCACCCGGGCTCCCAGGGTCCGCTCCAAAATGTGCTTGACCAGCAGGGTAACGGTGGTTTTCCCATTGGTACCGGTGACGCCGATCATTTTCATAGACTCCGCCGGACAGCGGTAGAAATTGGCGGAGACCTGGGCCAGCGCCAGCCGGTCGTCAGGCACTAGAATATAGGGAACCGGGCCCTCCGGTTTCTTCGCCGTCAGGACCGCCGCCGCTCCCCGCTCCAGGGCCATGGGAATAAACCGGTTGCCGTCGGCGGCAAAGCCGGTAATGGCGGCGAAAAGGCAGCCGGGAACGGCCTTCCGGGAGTCATAGACCAGGGCGGGAATGTCCCTGTCGCCGGGGACGTTGGTGGAAAGTACCTCCACGCCCCGGAGCAATTCAGCAAGCTTCATGGTTTTATCTCCTTAATCAGCGGCCCGGATATCCGCGAATTCCAGCTGGATCGTGGTTCCCAGGCCGGTTTCGGCGCCCGGCGCCAGGGACTGCCCGGTGACCACCACCTCCGGCCCGGTACCGTCGTTCCCCGCCACCAGGATGTAAAGCCCCGCCGCCTGAGCCGCCTGGGATGCCTCCTGTCGGGTCATCCCGGCAAAGTCCGGCACCGTCACCGTCTGTTCCTCCGGTACCTGATCCAGATACAGCAGCACCTGGCTATCGCCCGGCACGCCCTGGCCGGGGGCGGGGATCTGACCCGTGATCTGCGCTCCCTCCCCCAGGATCCGGGCGGTAAGGCCCAGCTCCTTGAGGGCTTTTTCCGCGTCCTTCACCGGCATGCCGGCATAATCGTCCAGAATCACCGTCCGTCCGGCGGCGTCCTCCGGGGTATAGTTCCGCTCCACCCCCAGGTAGGGCAGAATGTCAGCCATCACCGCGCCCACCGTGGGCGCCGCCATGACGCCGCCGGAGATGTAGATCCCCGTAGCGCGGGAGGGGGTGTCCAAAGCCACCAGAACGATGTACTTGGGATCATTCATGGGCGCAATGCCCACGAAGGAAACGATCTTATCCTGGACCCGCTGGCCGTTTTCGTCAAACACGTCGATCTTCTCGCTGGTGCCGGTCTTTCCACCGATGGAAAAGCCCGCCACCTTGGCGTTTTTGGCGGTTCCCTCCTCCACCACCGAGGCGATCAGCTCCCGCATGGTCTGGGAGGTCTCCTCCCGGATGGTGCGGCGCAGCACCGTGGGCTCCTGCCGCAGCACCGTCTGTCCGGTGCTGTCGGTCACCTCGGAAACGATGTAGGGCTCCAGCAGATATCCGCCGTTGACCACCGAGGCGATGGCCCGCACCAGCTGCAAAGGGGTCAGCTTAAAGGTCTGGCCGAAGGAGCCGGAGGTCAGGGACGCGGTGCCCCATTTGTCCGTGTCCGTGATTAGGGACTTGTCGAAAAACACGCCCTTGCTCTCGCCTGCCAGATCGATGCCCGTCTTTTCCAAAACGCCGAAGCGCTGGACATACTCATAAAACCGCTCTCCGCCCAGCTTTAACGCAATGTGGGCAAAGGCGATATTGCAGGAGTTTTGCAATGCCTGGGGCGTTTTCTCCGCTCCATGGCCGGTAGAGCGCCAGCAGTGAAGAAGCTGGGACCGGCCCGGGATCTGCTCGGAGCCCCGGCAGTAGAAATTGGTGTTCAGGTCGATGGCCCCGCAGTCCAGGGCCGCCGCCATGGTCATCACCTTGAAGGTGGACCCCGGTTCATAGCCGTCGGAGATCACCCGGTTCCGCCACTGCTTCAGCCTGGCGGCGGTGAGGGCCTCCTGATAGGCCGTCAGACCCAGATTATATGCTTCGCTCCCCGGGTTTTCCATCAAGTATGCCCGCCGGAGCTGCTCCACCTGGGCGGCCGCCTCCGGGTCGTAGATTTCCAAATAAGAATTGGGGTCGTAGCTGCCCAGGGTCGCCATGGCCAGGATCTCTCCGGTGTTCACGTCCATCACCATGCCGAAGGCGCCGTTCTGCACGTCGTAGCGGTCAATGGCGGCCTCCATCTGCTTTTCCAGGCAGGCCTGCACGGTGGCGTCGATGGTCATGATCACGTCGCAACCCTTGGTGGAGGCCACATACCGCTCGTAGGAGAAGGGCATATCCATCTCGTTGTTGCCCTTGGTGGTGATGACCCTCCCGGCGGAACCCTCCAGGAAGCTGTTGTACGCCGCCTCCACGCCCTCGGAGCCGGTGTTGGAAGCGTTGGTAAAGCCGATCACCTGGGCCGCCAGGGTGCCGTAGGGGTAAACTCTCTGGGAATTGGGCTCCAAATGGATCCCGGAGATGTTATTTTCGTTGATGTAGGCACGGATCTCGGCGGCAGTCTCCTCGCTGATCCGGGCCGCCGCCTGCTTGTAGCGCTTGGTGGTGTCCTTCGCCTGATCCAGCAGCCACTGAGGGTCCACATCCAAAATCGCCCCCAGCCGCTGGGAAATCGCCTCCAGATCCGCCTTGGACTGCTTCAGCTCATGGGGATCCAGGTACACGTTTTCCACGCTCACAGAGCAGGCCAGAATGTTCATATTCCGGTCGTAGATAACGCCCCGATCCGCCGTCACCGTCGTCGTGCGGGTCTGGTTCCGCAGCGCCAGCTGGGAATAGTAGTCGTAGTTTGTCACCATCAGGTCATACAGCCGCAAAGCCACCGGCAAAAACCCCAGGCAGCCCAGCACAGCCGCTACCGCCAGGATCCGGCGGTGCTGCCCGCTGTCCCCCCAAAGCCGGGTAAACTCCCGCTTCCTTTGCTTTGCCATTGTCACCGACCTCTCCACAGCCGCAAGTCTTTCAATGGGCAGCAAGGGAAACCCTCACTGCCCATTGCAGCCGCTGCTATATCCTATTGGCCGGGACAAACTTTATGCAAACAGTTGGGTCAGGAACACCAGAAAATGATCCCACCAGGAGGCGTTCTGCTGAGCGTCGGCAGGCTGGGGAAGCTGGATCTGAACATGGGGCACCTCTTCCTCCGGCACCAGGCCCAGGGCCATGGCGCTGCGGCGCACCTCCTCCAGGTCGTAGCCATGGTCAAAGGTGTCCTGCAGATCCAGATTTTCCTGCTGGAGCTGAAGGACATAGTTCTCCATCTGCTCCAGCTCCTGATTGGCGCTGTCCAGCCGGGCCATACCCACCGCCATCATCACCAGCATCACCAGGGCCACCACGATCCCGCCCAGCGCCAGGGGATCTACATGGATCGCGACGGTCTTTACCGGACGGGGGCGGGGCTTTTTCCGCTTTTTGGGTAGGGGCCGGGGCTCCTCAAGCTGCCGGGCCGCGCTGCCGTCGGTGTAGAGACGGATGTATTGAATATCGGAACTGCGGGCCATTTCTACTCTCCCCTTCCGGTGAGCTCCGGCAGTCTTTCACAGACCCGGAGCTTGGCGCTGTGCGCTCTCGGATTTTCGGACATCTCCCCGGCCGTGGGGAGGATCGGTTTTTTATTTATCAGACGGACCTTGGGCTTTTTCCCGCAGACGCACACCGGAAATTCCGGCGGGCAGGTGCAGCCGCGGGCCGCCTGAGCCATGACGTTTTTGACGATCCGGTCCTCCAGCGAATGGAAGCTAATCACCGCCAGCCGTCCCCTGGGAGCCAGGCAGTCGATAGCGGCGTTCACTCCCTCCTCCACCGCCGCCAGCTCATCGTTGACGGCGATACGCAGGGCCTGAAAGCTCCGCTTGGCGGGGTGCTGCTTTTCCCGCAACGCCTGGGGCGGCATGGCGGAGCGAATGATCTCCGCCAGGGCAAGGGTGGACCGGATCTCCCCCCGTTCCCGCGCCCGGCAGATGGCGGCGGCGATCTGGGGGGCGTACCGCTCCTCGCCGTAGGCGTAAAGAATCCGGCGCAGCTCCTCCTGGGGCCAGGTATTCACAATTTCTCCGGCAGTCAGGGCATCGGAGCCATCCATCCGCATATCCAGAGGCGCGTCGAAGCGGTAAGAAAAACCCCGCTCCCCCTGATCCAGCTGATAAGAAGACACGCCCAGATCCAGCAGCACCCCGTCAACTTTGGAAACGCCCAGACCGGCTAAAATCGATTTCAGATCCCGAAAATTACTGTGGACCAGGGTGACCCGTGCCCCCCAGGGTTTGAGCCGTTCTCCGGCGGCGGCAAGGGCCTCCATATCCCGGTCAATGCCGATGAGCCGGCCGGTGGTCAATCGGGAAACCACCCGGCTGGCATGGCCCGCACCCCCCAGGGTGCCGTCCACATAGACGCCCTCCGGACGGATCGCCAGCGCCTCCAGGCACTCCTCCATCAAAACGCTGACGTGGTGAAACCCTGTCATAGCCCGATGGCCTCCAGGGAGGAAAGCAGCTTCTCCGGAGTCAGGTTCTCCGCCTCAAACCGGGCGAACTCCCCGGCCTCCCAAATTTCCGCCTGTCCCGCCCGGCCCACGATCATCACGTCCCGCTGGATCAAAGCGTAGTCCAGCAGAAACTGGGTCAGGGTGAACCGGAACTGCTTATCCGGCGCGCACTGGGCGGCGTTCATAAAAATCAGGCTGGTAGCGGCGGAGCGCTGGGAAATGGGAAGGCTGTTGAAATTGTCCACCAGCTTCTTCCAATCCTGTACGGTGTAGACCGTCAGGCACCGGTGGCCGCAGTTGACGCCCAGGGTGACATAAAAATCGTCTCCCAACTCCGCCCGAAGCTTCGCCGGGACAAAAAGCCGGTTTTTGTCGTCCAATCGGGCGGGGTATTTGCCGATCACCTGGGGTCGCCTCCTCCATTTTGCTCCACTTTACATCCCTTTTGCTCCCTTTACAACAGTATAACGGTTTCTTCACAAAAAATCAATCTTTTTCTTTCAATTTCCAGAAATTTCCTGAAAAAAATTCAATTCACAAACATTTGTTTTATTTTTCGTCAGTATAGAAATTGCAGCTTGCCGTCCTCCAGCTTGCCCCGGACCTTGGACAGCTTCCGTCCTGTTTGCAGGAGGAACACCGCCAGAGGCCCCTCCACCTGCTCCTGGACCAGCCGGCGCATCTGCCGGGCGCCGCCCCGGTCCCGGGACCGGCTGCCCAGCAGCTGGGGCATCTCCTCCGGCAGCGTCAGCTGCATTCCCGCCGCGGCGGCCCGTTCCTGAAGCTCCGTCAGGTACTTCCGGGCGATGGCCTCCATGGCGGTCTCGTTCAGCGGCGCAAAACAGACGATCTGATCCAGCCGCCCTAAAAATTCCGGTGTGAAGTACTGGCGCAGGGCCTCCTCCGTTTCCCCAGCGCGGCCGGCCGGGGAAAAGCCCAGGCCGTCGCCTTTGATCTCCCCGCCCAGGTTGGAGGTCATCACCACAATGGTGTTCTGAAAGCTCACCCGGCGGCCTGTGGAATCGGTAAGGACCCCCTCCTCCATGATTTGCAGCAGAATACCGGTCACATCCGGGTGGGCCTTCTCCAATTCGTCCAGCAGCACCAGGCAGTAGGGGCGGCGGCGGACCTGTTCCGTCAGCTTGCCCCCCTCCTCGTAGCCCACATAGCCGGGGGGCGCGCCGATCAGCCTGGAAACGGAGTGCTTTTCCATATACTCGGTCATGTCCAGCCGGATAAACGCCTCACGGCTGCCGAAAAGCTCCTCCGCCAGCGTCCGGCACAGCTCGGTCTTGCCCACGCCCGTGGGCCCGGTAAAGAGCATGGAGGCGATGGGCCGGTTCTCGTCCCGGATCCCGCACAGGCCCCGGCGTACCGTCTCCGCCACGATTCCCACCGCCTTGTCCTGGCCCACCACACGCTTGGACAGGATCTGCTCCAGGCGCAGCAGCCGCTCCCGCTCGTTGGCGGTGAGCCGTCCCACCGGGATCCCCGTCCGGGCGGAAACCGCCCAGGCCACGTCCGCCCCGGTGACCGCCCGGGGGCGGCGGTTTTCCGAGGAGCGGGCCACCATTTTCTGCATTTTATCCCGCAGCTCCGCCGCCTTCTCAAACCGGCTCTCCCGCACCGCCTCGTGGAGCTCCATTTCCAGATCCTGCCGGGCGCCGCCCCTTCCGGCAAGCAGCTCCTCCATGCGGGCGTGGGAAGCGCCCTCGTCCAGCAGATCGATGGCCTTGTCCGGCAGATACAGGTCCGGCAGATACCGCACCGACAGCCGCACTGCCTCCTTCATGGCTTCCTCTGTGATCCGCAGGCGGTGGTGCCGCTCCAGCCCCGGTTTCAGGGCCTTCAGGATGGTCATGGTGGCCTCCCGATCCGGCTCCTCCACCGTCACTGGACGGAACCGGCGCTCCAGGGCCGGGTCCTTTTCAATATATTTGCGGTACTCGGTCAGGGTGGTGGCGCCCAGCATTTGCAGCTCCCCCCGTCCCAGGGCGGGCTTGAAGATATTCGCGGCGTCGATCGCCCCCTCCGCCGCGCCGGCGCCCACGATGGTGTGCATCTCGTCCACAAAGAGGATCACATCTCCGCTGCGTTTGATTTCCGCCAGCACGTCCCGAAGACGCTCCTCGAACTCGCCCCGGTACTTGGTACCGGCCACCAGATTCGCCATGTTCAGGCTGATCAGCCGCTTTTCTTTCAGTTGGGGCGGCACGTTCCCCGCCGCCATCCGCTGGGCCAAGCCCTCGGCGATGGCGGTCTTCCCCACCCCCGGCTCCCCTACCAAAGCGGGGTTATTCTTGTTTTTCCGGCTGAGGATTCCAATGACCATGTCGATCTCCCGCTCCCGGCCGATCACCGGGTCCATGGTCGCGGCCTTGCTCACAAGATCCTCGCTGAATTGATCCAATAGCTTCGTAGTGGATGCCTCCTTATTGGTTTTTCCCTGGGTCTGCTGATCCCACTGCATGGAATCCACTGCCCTGGTGAACAGATCTTCCGCCTCGATGCCCTCCAGCAGCAGCAGATCCCTAGCCGCTGTCTTTTCCCGGCGGAGCAGGGATAAAAAAATGTGCCGTTCGTCCACCTCCCGGCAGTGGGCGGCCTTGGCCTCCTTCCCCGCACCCCGGAGGATTCGGCGGGCCTGGGGCGAAAACCCCTGGGGCAGCGGCAGGTCCGGGGTCCCCAGGCCGTACAGCACCGCCATGATCTCCCGGGTCAGCGCGGGGTCCATACCCGCCCCCCGGAGCAGCTGGCAGGGAAGCCCGGGATTCTCCGCCAGCGCCAGCAGCAGGTGGGCGCTGCCCACATAGCTGTGGCCCATCTGCCGGGCCTGGTTGGCGGAAACCCGAAGTAATTCCAACGCGCTCACCGCGTAGCGCATACCCTCGCCTCCTTTGCCCGGAAATTCTCCCCTGCCCTCTGAAAAAATATACGGCGAATATGGAAAAAGGAATTGCATTTTCCAAAATCCATGTTACAATAAAGGTGTGGCCTTTCCGGGCCCGCTAAAAACATACAGATGGAGGGAACACCATGGCCTACAAAATCACTGACGCTTGCGTGAAGTGCGGCACCTGCGCTGACAACTGCCCCGTCGAGGCAATTTCCGAGGGCGACGACAAGTACGTTATCGATGCCGATGTCTGCGTCAGCTGCGGCACCTGCGCTGACAACTGCCCCGTCGAAGCCATCGAGGAGGGCTGATCTCCATTTTCGCAGCGGGCCTGCGCATCCGGGGTTCCGGCTGCGCAGGCTATTTTTTGTGGAGGTGAGACGATGGAGGAGCTTCCCGGCGGTATTCTGATGCAGACCGGCCCGTTCCCTCTGAGTACCGACGCCATGGTTCTGGCGGATTTCATCCGGCTCCCCACCGGCGCGAAGGTGCTGGACATCGGTTCAGGCTGCGGCACCCTGGGGTTGCTGCTCTGCGGCACTGGGGACTGCGCCGTTACCGGGGTAGAACTGGACCCTGCCGCCCACCGGCTGGCGGAAGAGAATATCCGCCGCAACGGTCTTGCCCCCCGCCTTGGCAGTATATGCGCCGATATGAACGCCATCCCCACCCTCTTTCCGGCGGGCTTTTTTCACGCCTGCGTGGCCAATCCCCCCTATTTTACCGGGGGCGCCCCCCATGCCCAGGCCCCCTTGGCAAGGCAGGAGGGCAGCTACACCCTTCCGGCGCTGATGTCCGCCGCGGCGTGGGCCCTGCGGTACGGCGGGAGCCTGTTTCTGGTCCACCGGCCGGAACGGCTGGCGGAAATTTTCACCCTGGCGGCGGCGAAGGGCTTAGAGCCCAAGCGGCTGCGGCTGGTCCGCCATCGGATAGGCGGACCGGTGAGCCTGGTGCTGGTCCAGTGCAAAAAAGGGGCCGGGCCCGGGCTCAAGTGGGAGGAAATCGCCCTCTGGGACGCCGCGGGCGGCCAAACAACGGACTATCAACGAATCTATCACACAGGAGGCGCCCTATGAGCGGAACTCTCTACCTCGTACCCACCCCCATTGGAAATCTGGGGGACGTTTCCCAGCGGGCCCGGGAAATTCTGGCCGCCGTGGACTTCATTGCCGCCGAGGATACCCGGGTGACTCTGAAACTGCTGAACCACCTGGGTCTGAAAAAGCCCCTGATCAGCTATTTTGAGCATAACAAGTCCCAGCGGGGGGCGCAGATCCTGGAACGGCTGGAAGCCGGTGAAAACTGCGCCCTGGTGACCGACGCCGGGACTCCGGCGATCTCCGACCCAGGGGAGGATCTGGTGCGGCTCTGCGCCCAGGCGGGGGTGACGGTGTGCCCCATTCCGGGGCCCTGCGCCGCCGTGACGGCCATCAGCGCGTCGGGCCTACCCACTGGGCGGTTCTGCTTCGAGGGATTTCTATCCACCGCGAAAAAATCCCGCAGGGAGCATTTGGAGGCGCTGCGGGAGGAAAAGCGGACGATGATCTTTTATGAGGCGCCCCACAAGCTCCTTGCCACGCTGGAGGATTTTTCCAAGGTCTTCGGACCGGAGCGGGAAATCTCCCTTTGCCGGGAATTGACGAAGATCCACGAGGAATTCTACCGCGCCACAATTGGGGAGGCCCTGGCGCGTTACCGGGAAACCGATCCCAAGGGGGAATTTGTGCTGGTGGTAGCGGGAAAGCCGGAGACGGAACCGGAGAGTGCCGGGGAGGACCAGGCGGTCCAGCGGGTCCGAGAACTGATGGCCCAGGGTCTGAGCAGGAAGGACGCGGTCAAGCAAGCCGCCCAAGAGCTGGGCGTGAGCCGGAACGCGGTATACGCGGCGGCCCTGGAAGAATAAGAATTATGTAAACTTATATAATTGAATTCGACGAAACAAATGGCCGGAGGATGTTGTCGCACGAAACGGGCGCGGGCTGTCCTCCGGCAAATCATATACGCATTTAAAGTATTATGTAAACTTTTCATCTCTTTAATACGGATTTGAACCAGCTGGACGGGAGCCAACTTCCTACCTTTTTCTTTTGGTGCATTCCTTACCGTGAATGCTCCCCCTACCCCTTTGAAGTGCCCCCAAAAAGTTAGACAATAATTTGAAGTAAAAACTGTTCAAGCTACCGAAAGGGCTTGCTGTCTGTGA
>CANQXH010000075.1 GCA_947627745.1 uncultured Oscillospiraceae bacterium | reverse complement strand
TCTTGGCATTTTTACGGAATAGTGCGGGCGGCTGTCCTTGTCTTTTTTGTGTTGCTTCTTTACCGAACATGAGCATTCATACCGGGTGTATATGGATACCCTGTTTTCCGTATGCCGGTACAATTCCGGGCTGCATACCTTCACCGGAAGGGTCTCAAAACAGCAGGGGTAGGGCAGTCGGATTTGTCTGTCCGTTTCGGTCAGAACCAGAATATCTGCCCGTGTTCTGCTGCAGCATTCTATAATCCGATCCAATTTGCTTTTGTGTTTCAGCCGTTCCACATTCCAGGCAGCAATTCTCACAGTGCGTCCTTCCTTAAAACTGGTTTTTCAATAGAATTGTGTATAATACAAATGGAGGTTCAAATACCTCTAAAAATATTCTTTTGGGCCGACGAGGTCTCCAGCCGAAGCAGGAGCATTGTTCTGAATCATTCCGCATATCTTCTGCGATAATATTCCATCGTGCGGTACTCCAAAATATCCTTCATATGTTTCTGAAAGGCAGCGTTCCCTATCACAGATGCCAGGTCTTCCCTGATTGCAATCGCATAACCTGCCTTCTCAACAAAAAAGCCTTTCCCAGACGCCCGCAAAAATTTAATCGGCATACTTTTTGCTTTGCTTAAATGCTGCTTATCTGTCATAGATTTATAATCCTCATAGGAAATATCCGGTGCAAAGTCTTTCCAATTGGTTCCGTTATCAAAGAACTTTTTCCACGCTTCCAGCACTTGTTCGTCCGTGACTGCAAGGCGGATATCGCCATCATGATAGAAAGCGTACAGAATCGGCATTTTGTATACCTTTTGCATATCCGTTGTTTCAATGAGTGTCAGGAATTCTCTGCCGATTCCGGAATAAACCTCCTGCTCCGCCGCAGACAGTCCGTTTATTTCATTTAAAAAATCGAGATATCTCCGGAAAGGGTTTTCTTTCGCATGCCCGATGCAATACCGGTAAATGTCATCCTCCATATATGTAAACAATTCCATGCGGCTTGGCACCTTACCGTCCAGCAGCTCCTTTACTCTGTAAAACTCTTGTGTAATACGCTGCTTAACGGACAAAGACCTTTTATCCATCTCCCTGAATAAATCAATCAGCCGCATATCAAAATCTACAATACAATCATCGGGATATTCTATGCTGTTATAATCATGTACCGTTTTTCCTTCCAGAGCCTCACCGCCGCCCAAAAGCAGGGGCGCTCTCCCCGCTTTTTCATAATTGCCGATAAAGTCCAATACATTCAAATACTTTTTCCCTTTGCTGGTACGGAGCCCGCGTCCCAGCTGCTGCAAAAATACAGTGGGAGATTCCGTCGGGCGCAAAAACATTACCATATCAAGAGCTGCGATATCCACGCCTTCATTGAACATATCTACAGAAAAAATCACCTGGATATCCTGATTTTTTAATCCTGCAATCGCCTTGTCCCTGTCTTCCGTGAACCCACCCTCCGCATTACTGTA
Source organism: uncultured Oscillospiraceae bacterium (assembly GCA_947627745.1). GTDB lineage: Bacteria > Bacillota > Clostridia > Oscillospirales > Oscillospiraceae > Faecousia. Next base: position 10,346 of record CANQXH010000075.1, on the reverse strand, counting down.
TACCGCTGCGGCCTTAATACCTCTCTTGCAAAATTCCTTCGCCATTTCCTCGACGTGCTTTCTGGAACAGCAAAACCCAAGCGCTCTCTTGGATTTATATTTGCTATAATATTTGTAAATCAGGTCATACCGCTTTACATTCCCGATATAGGTTTCATTTAGCTCCTTTTCATCATACCGTCCCTTTACAAGATGCAGGGATGAATAATCCGTTTCATCATAAATACCGTAATAATGAAACGGCACCAACGCGCCTTTATTGATCGCCTCTTTTAATGAAATTTCATATGGCACATTATAATCGCAAATCTCATAAATATTTTTGCCGTCCAGCCTTTCCGGCGTAGCGGTAAGCCCCAGCAAAAACTGCGGTTTAAAATAATTTACGATCCTTCTGTACTGTTCGTTGACCGCATGATGGAATTCGTCAATAACCAGATAATCAAAATAATCCGGCGCAAAAAAATCTTCTGTCAGATATTCACTCCTGCCAAGTGTCGCAACAGATGCAAAAATGACAGATTTATCTGTCTCCTTCTGCTTTCCGTAAAAGAATCCGTAATCGTCAGACTGCCTTACATTCTGAAAGGATATCGCCGCCTGTTTTAAGATTTCCTCCCTGTGCGCCACAAATAAAACACGTTTATAATTGGCAGAATCAAATGCCGCCAGGTAGGTCTTGCCTATGCCCGATAATGTCAACCCCATGACACAAACTTTTTGAAAATCTTTTTCCCGTAAATCAAGGCTTTTCCGTCAAGTCCTCTCCAAAATCAGGCGGAGCGTGTCCTGCAAGTGTCATAAAACAAGCAATCTGGTGTTAGATAAGTGCTTCTATCAAAAGACCATATTAATCGTCTGTTGAGCACTATTCTTGCCGGTTCTTCCATCGCTTGGTGTTTTTGAGTATGTTGTTTGATAACGGCCATCACCATAATATGTTATTTTATAATGCTTGCCTTCTTCTGTGATTTCAAACCCAAGATCCTTTAATGCCTGTCTGGTTCTTCCAGACATACCATCGTAATTCTTAAGCAATTTTTTTAGTTCCTCTGCTTTTGTCATACTCAGTTTTTGATAATCATTATTGCGAATAATGTCACGTATAATATCTGCACGACGACTCTTTTGTGCAGTTGCCTTCAGTGCTTCAGTTAAAATAGCTAGAAGAAGGTCTTTTATTTCGCCCTGGTAAAATTCAAACTCATCACCCATAAACAAAACCGGAACAGCATTCGATGAATCGATTTTCGCCTTTAATCCCTGGTTCTCAAATTGTAATACCTCGTTTACCCTAGTCAGTTCTTCAACTTGGTTCTGTAATTTCTTCATTTCTTCATCGAAACCATCAAGTAATGCATCAGCTTCTGCCCTAGCATCATCAAGCGCTTTCTTCCGGATTCTTCTTTCTTCTTCATCAAGTGTATCTATCAGCTTTGTGGCTTCTTCCTCAGCTGCTTTTTGAGCTTTCTCAGCTGCAAGGCGCTCTTGTCTATTACTTATGAGCCGGTCACGCAGAAGAGCATTATTAACACCTTGCCATGTAAACAAAGTGTCTACCATCTGTGCATTTCCATATTGGATTACAGACCGGAAGACTTTCTCCGAAAGAAAACTATCATAGCCAAGAGCACTTCGATACAAGTATCTCCGATACGCAGTCGCTTTTGAAGGGAAATATATTCCTATAGCACCATAATATTCATTTTTGCCATTTGTGGCTTCTTTTATTCTGGAATTAGTCATATTGCTCTTCTGTACGAGCACATGAGCTACACCTTTTAATCGACTTGCTAAAAACTTAACATTTACCGGATCTTCATCATAGTAAGTTCTTGTTATATAAACAACTGGCAAACGATACCGTGACTTTCCATTGATAATATCCGTAATAAGTTCCAGATTTTCTTCTTCAATAACGATAGGCTCCCGTAAAACAGGTAGATTCCCATCTTTTTTTATGTATCCCCGCTCTATAAGCAATGTTATGAAATGTGGAGTTGAGAATTTGGGATCAGCATTCAAAGCATCCTCCGTATAACTTCTGTCCAAACGCACAGCCATTTTCATCGAATTAAAGTTCATGACATAATCTGTATCCCATACAGATCCATCATCTTCTTTCTTCTCATATCGCACCGCAATTATATTCTGGTTTCGGTATTCTTCGATATCTAGCCATAATCCGTCGGAACCATATCGGATATTTTTTTCGCCATTCCACACCATATCCTGAATGATGTTATTTTCATGGGGACTGCCTTGATTCCACTCGATAACAAGTCGGATGAAGGCATCCTTCGTCATTGTCTTATTTATGTCAAGAAGACTTGAAAATAGCAGCACGTTAGTTTCCCTCCTATAATTCTCATTTTTCCAAAGTAAAACCTTTAATTCTCAGACATAGCTATTAATTCGTTATATCGTTCTATATTCTTTTCAACCCCTGTCCCATGTAGGTAGCACTCTGCCAAAGGCTTTATCGCTCTTTTCTCGCCATTTTGGAAGGCCTCCAGAAAATATCCAAATGCCCTTGTGTTATTCTGCTCAGTTCCGAGACCCTTTGACAACATATATCCAATCATATAAGCTGTTGATGCTTTCCCTGTATCAAATTTTCTCTTTCCAGGGAAATCTCCCACATCATCATATTTCTCATATGCTCTTTCATAATGTTCAAATGCTGATGCCTTATTCATACCTAAATGGTTCTTGCCTACGCCTGAAAAATACAGATCTCCCAAGCTGTCTATTGCTGTTGGCTCGTTGCTATCAAGTCCTTTATAATACAGAATCTTGATATCCTTCTTTTCAATTCCATCAGCTGCCGCTTCATCTATTACGCCTGCATTCAGGAAAAAAGAAATATATCCACATAGATCTGCTTTCTTTTGCAATTTATATGCTTTAACGAAACATGCACTTGCATTTTTATAATATTTATTATCCATTCTGTCTAAGGAAAGATACCTGTGTCCAAGCATAGATTGAACACTCGCACATTCGACATTTTCAAACATCCATCCGTACTTTTCAATGTTTTTCTCACGATCCCCGCCATCAAGAATGATTTCCAGCGAAAAACATTTTGAAAAAGCTGCCGGCCAATAACCCGCTTCTATAGCCTTTAAAGAATATTTTCTGTACACACTGCTAAAGACACTCATTTTCTTTTTCTCATCTTCAGTCCACTCTTCATCTCCCTTTGCATCCAATAGGGTGTACTCTTTCATAAACTGAGAAAAGGCCACATGCGATATCAGGTGACACGCAACTATGTCACCTTTATCCGCAAGTTTTCCAACCTGTGGTAATATCCGGTTTCTCCAATATTCAGCCTTGGTTTTGTCCCCATGGTTATACAAATATCTCGAATTTTCTAAGTAGCAGAGCGGATCTCGTCTACTAACACCAAGGTCAATGTACTTCCTATATTGTTCATCATTTTTTTCCGTAATTCCATAGGCATCAAAATAGTAACATGCTGCAAAATAGCACGCCCTGGCATCTCCTGAATCTGCTGCATGTATAAATTTTGGATATGCAGATATTAATTTACCTTCACAGAACAGCTTTTCCGCTTCTTCTCGTTCCTTCTTGGCAGATGGATTCGTGATTGCAAACTCTCCCTCGTCTATCCTGGCGGCAATAATACTGTCAAGCAAAGAAATGAATATTGTATTTAAAGTAGTAGAATCATATTTCTTTTCAATGCTATGTTCGATTGCAACATTCAGAACAACGTCATCCTTATTCACATCATCTGAAGAAAAATAAAAACTATCAATAAGCGAAAGTACAATATTTGCATAATAATTATTGCTAATAGATGACAGCTCAGTATAAACAAGCGGAACTTCTTTTTCCGTCATATTTGCAACATCCATTAAAAAATCTATGGTTTCAATAATTTCACCGCTTAATACGTGATGATTATTCAAACTCAAAAGAATATTATTCAATGCCCTTCTGTCAGATAAAACCTCATTGTCCAGTTGAGACAGAATTAAACACATTGCTGTAATGGATCTAAACCCATTGTATTGCTCGTTATTTATCTCATTCAGCAATAACATCAGGTTAGAAACACTCGTTAATTCTCTCTTAAAACTTATAGACTGGCCTGCCAGTTTCTTTATATATGACGCATTGTTGTTGACAAGATCAGAAATATCCTTATTTTGCTGTGAAGTTTTCAGCAAATACTGAGCAACTATCTGCTGAGTTTGAGACAGAGTGCCGATTTGCCCAGCAAGCCTTATCTCACCTTTTTTTGAAAAGGTGACTGTGTCCCACAGACGTGTATACCATTTTTCGTGCTTAATTATTTCAAATTGTTCCTCTGAAGCTGAAGAAAGTTTTCTTACGGCCTCTTCCAATTCTGAGTATTTGATTTCACTAGTCAGCATCTGGCTATCTTTGTCTTCACTCATGGCTTCGCCTCCACTTAATTCTCTAATTCTCTTAATAACGCCTCGATATCCTTCTGGGTATCTGAAGCCTTTCTGATATTCATATCAGTAGCAGCATGGTTTCTTTCAATCCCCATCAGACAATATTCAAGACTGTATGTCATACCACATACATATCCAGAAGAGTCTAAAATTGCTCCAAACGCTCCCTTGCCGTATATTTCATCGAGAATATTTCCAAATGAAGCATCAACGTATAAGCCTATTGCATTGCCTGCGACAAAACCTATTGCACCCCCAGGGAGGAAAATGGTTACACCACCAAGAGTTCCACCAACCAACGCGCCCTTGATGCTACCCTCAGAAATGTCCTTAAACGCCTGTTCTCTGGATATTTCCCCATTTTTATATCTCACATATGCAGTGATAGAAGATACTGATAACGAAACTGCACCACCAACAATCGCACCTTGAAAAGCATGTCCTGCAACTTGTGATGCCGTTGGTTTTGTAACTGCTTTACCATCTACAATCTTTTTTTCTTGTCTTTTTATTGATTCTCTGATATCTTCTACACTATTCCTTTCCTCAACAGGATTAGTAAGCCCTGCATCTTCGGCTGCAAGTTTTGTTCCCTGCGGCCCAAAAATAATATCTTCTTGTGTTGCATACCCCTTGTCTATTGCCTTTTTGACATCTTTAATTCCTGTGCTGTTTTTTGTCATAGGATTTGAAGACGCTTTAATGGTTGTCCTGCTAATCTGTTTTCCAGTAAATCTGTTATAAGTAACACCATCTATACCTGGGGCATTGTTAGATAAAAGTTCATTTTTCTCCCACAGCGATGATATCTGCCCTTGTTTCATTCTTAGCCAATCAGTTTCTTCAGAATATCCGGTAAGTTTTGACTCAAAACTTGTAAGAGCACGCGGTTTTTCCTTTGCAATTTCCAAAACATTTTTATAATATGATTGTGCATTTTCTGCTGTCGCAAAGGCTCCTGATCTTGAGAAAGGCTCTTCATTCAATCGTCTAAAAACTTGAATATCCCTCGCAAATTGCTGTGTTCCCTCATAAGAGAGATTACTTCCAGTCAAAGAATTAATTTCTTGAGCCAGTTTATCTAATGCCTGTGTTGTTACAAGTACTTCCTCCCCAGCAACAACAGTAAAGTCAAGTGCCGAAGCAATCCACTCAGGATGCTTTTTTAGTTCAACTCGAATCTGAGGGCACAATTCGTTTTCCTTGTGGAACGTTTTACATTTTTCGCAATAGCATCTCATCTTTTTCTGATTTTCCTTGTCACTTGAACGCTTGATTGCAAGAGTCGCAATCTCCTTGTTACTGTCTCTTCGAAGATATTCAAGAGTTCTCATTCCACAATTAGGATTGTTAACAGCTGCATACCGTATTCTTTCATCTCTGTCATGAGCTGCTATATCCAGAATCGGCTCAGTTGAATGACTACTGTTAGCAACGGCAAGCGCTATATCGAAGTCATTATCCGATACAAGTTCCAGAAGTTCGGCTTCATCTAGCACCCCATCATTGATACTTGAAAGAATTTCATTTTTATCCATTTCGTCCAAATTCATCGTTATATATCCCCATTTCTTTTTTCGTAACACACAACAACATCATATCCCATTGCTTCCATCATCTTGACAAAAGTCCTGTTTATTATGGTACCGGCTTTCTGTTTAATTACACGGTTTACATATTGTTCTGATGTTCCAATTTTATCTCCAAGCTGCGCCTGAGTAAGCCCTGCTTCAAGACACTTCACCTTTATATCCAATTCAAAATTATTCTTAATCATACTAATCACTCCGTAAATAACACAAACAATCTGTGCAAAACCATTTTGCTGTCAAACCAACACTATTTGGTTTATTTTAACACCATTTTTGTAAAATTTCAACACCATTCAACGAAGCAAAGGTTAAATGCCATCTGAATACTGAACTCTTTGTAAAAAAAGAGGCCTGCCATCTCTGACAAGCCCCTCACTCACAATATTTACTTCCAGCTGATTCTGACCTCATTCCTCGGATGAACCTCAATACTCTCCACATATTCATCCAGAAGTTCCTTTGTCAGCTTCGTTACCGCAAAACTCTCATGCACTTTCTTCCGGTTCAATTCCCTGACCTTCTCCTCCGCCTCTGACAGTTGCTCCATAAGCCCTTCATACTTCTTCCTGAGCTTTTCCACCTCATCGATAGAAACATCATAGCTTTTCTTCTGTCCCAGGGCATAAGCTTCAAACTCCGCCATCCTCTGAGCCTTTTCCTTATCTATCGCCTTGTCCACATCCCGGCACTTCTTCCTTAATGCCTCCGTCTCTGCTTCCGCCGCTTCCTTTTCTGCCTGCAGAAGCTTATCTGATTCTCCCAATTCCATGATATGCTGCTGGATCTGAAACAGGATTACTTCTTCCAAATAGAAATCCTCAATCCGTTTCACACATCCGTCCATATGATAGATATTTAGTCCAGGACACCAGTAATACGGCTGGCCAATGCCTGTGCTGTGCCGCAGATTACGGCCACAGCATCCGCAGTTCACTCTGCCGACCAATACATGCTGATCTCTGCGCTTCCATTTCCTGCCGCTCTTCTGGAATCGTTCCTGCACTTTATCGAAAGTCTCCCTGTCAATGATCGGCTCATGGTGATTCTCTGTGATGATCCATTTCTCCGGATCCGTCACCCGCCGGTCATCCCTGATCTTCTGGCATTCATACACACCCTGAACCAGATCACCGACATAAGCCCTGTTCTTCAACATCCTGAGTATTCCGGAATGCTGCCAGACAAAGGCTCCGCCCTTCGGATCAGCTTTGCGGATTCCCTTCTCATGCCAGACCTGAGAAGGCGGCTTAACCCCTTCCTCATTGAAGATCCTCGCGATCTCCACCGTGGACATACCACCCGCATACATCTTAAACAGCCGCCTGACAACCGCCGCTTCATCCTCGGCGGTCACAAACTTATGCCTGTCCTGTGGATCCTTTGTATAACCGAATGGCGGAGTGGAACATACCGCTTTCCCCTGCTCCTTCACAGCCCTCACAGACGCTTTTATCTTTAAGGACAGGTCCTTACTGTACAGGTCATAAAGCAGGTTCTTGAAATTCACATCGATATCCGCGACATTACCGGAATACTGATCACTATCATATTTATCATTGATGGAAATGAACCGAACCCCCATGAACGGAAATATCTGTTCCAAATAAGAACCAAGCTCGATATAATCCCTGGCGAACCGTGAAAAATCCTTCACGATGATGCAGTTGAACTCGGCATTCTTCACGCCGTCCAGAAGCGCCTGTACGCCGGGCCGGTCAAAGTTCGTCCCGGAATACCCGTCATCCGAAAACTCAAAAACTTTTGCCTGCGGAAAATGCTCCCGGACATAGTCCCGGAGCAGAAGCCTCTGCATCGCTATACTGTTGCTTTCCTCATGGCTGAATTCGTCCTCTTTGGAAAGCCTCATATAAATCGCTATGTTCATGACGACCTGCCACCACCTTCCAGTTCCCGGATTTCCTTGTCGGAATAAAGAAAATGCACCTTGACCCTCTTATCCTTAAACACCTCAATCTTATCGATCAGGGCATGAAGCACTTCCGCTGTCAGTGGTGTTCCTTTCCTGCACTTCATAAGCGTCCGCAGATACTGGTTTCGTTTCTCTGTCTTGCCATCGATCTCAGCCAGCTTTCTTTCCAGAACCTTTTGCCTGTCCTGCATTCTGCGGCTCTCCTTCTTCCTGTTCTCTGCCGCTTCCGTCATAGCCTGCTCGGTCATCTCCCCTGAGCGGTAACGGATATAATCCTTACTGCCGGATTCTTTCAGATCTTCTACCTTATAAGAAATCTCTGATATCTCCTTCTCCAGCTTTTTCTTCTCGTTCTCAGCCTGCCTTTTACTTGCAGCGACAAGATCCTTCTGTTTCACGGATGTCAGTGAAAACTCTTTCTCCAACGCTTCCTCTACTAGCCGGTTCAATATGATCAGTGAAATCCTGTCATTATCACATTTACGGTCATCTATAGTCTCTTTGTTCACACACCTGTACTGATAATTCCTGACTTTTCCGCCGGAACGATTGGTAAGCCCGCACTCCCTGGTGAACTTGCTGCCGCACAGGCCACAGAAAATCAGATCCTTATAGATATCCTCTTCCATCGGAATGTTCCTGGATGAGCCGGAAGAGAACTTCTGCGATCTCGCCTCAAACTGTCTGGCCACTTCCTGAAATACATCTTCGGAAATGATCGGCTCGTGGTTATTCTCGCGGACTTTCATCTCCCCGGTCAGAACCTTCGTGCTGGTTCTTCCGGTGACGCGCTCTCCATCCTTCTGCTCACAGATCAACCATCCTATATATGCGCAGTTATTCAGGATCTGGTTCAGCGTTGCCTTATGCCAGTTATGCAGTTCCTCGCCATCCCTCTGATACACATGGCCATATTTCCTATAATCACTCGGTCTGTGGATCTTTTCAGCATAAAGCCACTCGATCATCTCTGCATAACCCTCACCGCGGAGGAACCGGTCGAACAGTTTCCTGACGACTACCGCCGCTTCCTCATTGATAACAAGCACCCTGCGGTTCCCTTCCTTCATGACATCATATCCATAGACCGGATGGCATCCTGAGAAGCTTCCCCTCTCAAACTGCTTCACCCTGGAACTCCGGATCTTTACGGCTATATCCTTGGCGTACAGTTCATTGACCAGATTCTTCAGCTGCACTCCCAAAGTCTCCGGATCGCCGTCCATGTTGTCGAAATTATCATTGACAGCAATAAATCTGACGCCCAGGAACGGGAATATCTTTCCCAGATAGTTTCCCATTTCCAGATGGTTCCTGCCGAATCTCGACAGGTCTTTTACCACGATGCAATCCACTTTCCGCATCCTGACATCCGCCATCAGCCGTTCAAAATCGTCCCTCTGGAAATGCGTGCCGGTCTTACCCAGATCGCTATAGCAATCGAATATCTCCATATCCTCATGCGACCGGACATATTCCCGGCACAGTTCCAGCTGATTGTCAATGGATTCATTCTTCCTGTCCGTGCCATCCACCGACAGTCTGGCGTAAATACCGACAGAATATATCTTATCCTTCTTTACAGGCACCACTGCCTGTCTCTTCTTTGACGTTCTTGCCATCTACTTCACCTTTCCTTCCGCTTCGCTGTGCTTCAGGAAGTCACAGAGCATCGCTACCTTGATGAACTGGTTCTGGTGGCGGAGTACAACCTGAACCCTCTTGTCGTCATACACATAGATCTTCTCTACCAGATGAACCAGTGTCGTGCGGTTCAAAGATTCCACCTGCAGGACATCCTTGTACTGTTCCAGCTTCATCCCGGCTTTTAGCCCATTCCTGAAAAGTTCCTTCAGATTCTGCATCTGCTTTTCCAGATCAGACTCGATGGTGGCGTACTTTTCTTCATAGATTGCGGAAAAAGTCTTGAAATCTTCCTCACCAATAATACCCTTCTTATAATCTTCATACAGGGCAGCGCGGAGCTTCTTATACTTCTCCTGTTCTGCCTTCAGGTCAACGATCTCTTTATCGAACGCCACAATATCGTCATAACGCATATCCAAATCCTTTACTTTGGAGATCACCGCCATCTGGTCAAGGATCAGCTCTACACGGCTCTTGATGCCATACAGAACCAATTTGTCCAGGTCATCCTGGAGGATGCTGTGCCGGCTGCACCTCTTATTCTTGTTATAATTTGAGCAGATAAAGTAAACCTTCGTCTGCCCTTTGTACCGGTTCACACGCCTTGTCATCTGCTCTCCGCAATCCCCACAGAACAGAAGCCCGGAATACAGATGGGAAGTATTTTTCCCGCTTGCCGACCGGCAGTCCGTTTTCAGAAGCTGCTGCACTACCTCGAACAGG
>CANQXH010000074.1 GCA_947627745.1 uncultured Oscillospiraceae bacterium | reverse complement strand
CATCATGGGCCCCAAGGAAGCCTACGACCTGGTCTCCGCCATCAAGGACGCGGTGGACCTGCCCATCGACCTGCACACCCACTCCACCACCGGTCTGGCCTTCATGACCTACCTGAAAGCGGTGGAGGCCGGCGTGGACATCATCGACACCGCCATCTCCCCCTTCTCCGGCGGCACCTCTCAGCCCGCCACCGAGACCCTGGCCTACGCCCTGCGGCAGCTGGGCTACCAGGTGGATCTGGACGACAGCCTGACCAAGAAAATGGCCGACTACTTCAAGACCGTCCGGGACGATTTTATCAAGGACGGCACCCTGATGCCCAAGTCCATGGCCACCGACACCCAGTGCCTGACCTACCAGGTCCCCGGCGGCATGCTGTCCAACCTCCTGTCTCAGCTCAAGCAGATGAACGCTCTGGACCGGTTTGACGAGGCCCTGGTGGAGACCCCCAAGGTCCGCAAGGACATGGGCTATCCGCCTCTGGTCACCCCCACCAGCCAGATGGTGGGTGTCCAGGCGGTGCGCAACGTCCTGGACGGCCAGCGGTACAAGACCGTCTCCAAGGAGATCAAGGCCTACTGCCGGGGCGAGTACGGCCGGACGCCGGCCCCCATCGACCCGGAGATCCAGGCCAAGATCCTGGGGGACGAGAAGCCCCTCACCGGCCGGTACGCCGACACCTTGAAGCCCATCGTGGAGGAGACCCGGCAGAAGCTGGCCGGCGTCGCCCGGAGCGACGAGGATGTTCTGAGCTACATTGCCTTCCCCAACCTAGCGGAAAAGTTCTTCGCCGAGCGGAAGGAGAAGGAAGAGAACACGGCGACCTACACCATTGTGGAAGCGTAAAAGGGAGGCCGTTTTATGAACCATACGCTACTCCTTTCCGCCGCTTCGGCGGAGGCCCCGGTCCTGGGTGTGGGCGGCGCTGCGGTGATCGCCCTGCTGGGCTATGCCGTGGTGTTTTTCGGGCTGGTTCTGCTGATGCTGGTGGTCATGGCGATGGGCAAGATCTTCACCTCCCTGGAGAAGAAGAACGCCCCGGCCCCGGCGCCCGAGGCCGCGCCTGCGCCGCCCCCCGCCCCCGCGCCCAAGCCTGTCGCCCCCGGCTCCGCCGGTCAGCTGAAGCTCTACAATGTGGAGCCCAAGACCGCCGCCATGCTGATGGCCATCGTGGCCGATAAAATGGGCAAGCCCCTGAATGAACTGCGCTTCATTTCCATCAAGGAGGTCGAAACCAAATGAAATATAAAGTGACCCTGAACGGCCGCACCTACGAGGTGGAGGTCGAGGCCGGGAAGGCCATGCTCCTGGACGAATACGAGGCCGTCGCCCCCGCCGCTCCCGCACCCGCGGGTCCCGCCGCGCCTGCCCCCGCCGCGCCCGCTCCGGCCCCCGCGCCGAAGGCCGCTCCCACCGTCACCGGCGCTGGCGAGCCCGTCACCGCACCCATGCCCGGCACCATTTTGAAGGTTAACGTCAGCGCCAATCAGGCGGTGAAGGCCGGGACCGTACTGTGCATTCTGGAAGCGATGAAAATGGAAAACGAGATCATGGCCCCCAAGGACGGGACCGTCACCCAGGTGCTGGTGAGCAAGGGCTCCACCGTGGATACCGGCGCACCCCTGGTGGTTATCGGATAAGGGGGGTGTCCCATGATCGACGTTGGACAGATCCTACTGAATTTGTGGAACAGCTCCGGTTTTTCCATGCTGTTCTCCGGCTTCCTGTCCCAGGACGGCTGGCAGAACCTGGTGATGATTATCATCGCCTGCGTGCTGCTGTACCTGGGCATTGTGAAGCAGTTTGAGCCCCTTCTGCTGGTGGGCATCGCCTTCGGCTGCCTGCTGACCAACCTGCCCGGGGCCGGGCTGTATCATCAGGAGCTGTGGGACGCCTTTATGGACGCCTCCAACCCCGCTTATCACAGCTTTGGCGCCATTCTCCGGGAGGGCGGTCTGCTGGACATCTTCTACATCGGCGTGAAAACCAGCCTGTATCCCTGCCTGATCTTTATGGGCGTGGGCGCCATGACGGATTTCGGGCCCCTGCTGTCCAATCCCAAGAGCCTGCTCCTGGGCGCCGCCGCCCAGATGGGCGTGTTCGCTGCCTTCTTCTTCGCCGCCATTTCCGGCGACGCCCTGGGCTTCCTGAACAATCCGGCCCTGGTGTTCACCGCGCTGGAGGCTGCCGCCATCGGCATTATCGGCGGCGCCGACGGCCCCACGGCCATCTTCCTGACCTCCATTCTGGCCCCCCATCTCTTAGGACCCATCGCGGTGGCGGCCTACTCCTACATGGCCCTGATCCCCCTGATCCAGCCGCCCTTCATGCGGATGCTTACCACGGCGGAAGAGCGGAAGATTAAGATGGTCCAGACCCGGACGGTCAGCAAGCGGGAGAAGATCATCTTCCCCATTGTGGTGACGATTTTCGTGGCCCTGCTGCTGCCGGACACCGCGCCGCTGATCGGCTGTCTGATGCTGGGTAACCTGCTGAAGGAGACCGGCGTCACCGACCGCCTGTCCGACACGGTGCAGAACGCTCTGATGAACATTGTGACCATTCTGCTGTCCACGGCTGTGGGCGCGACCATGGTGGGCGGCACCTTCCTCCAGCCCAAGACCCTGCTGATCGTGGTGCTGGGCGTGTGCGCCTTCATTCTCTCCACCGTTGGCGGTCTGCTGGGCGGCAAGGTGATGTGCTGGGCGACCCGGGGCAAGGTCAATCCTCTTATCGGCTCCGCCGGTGTGTCCGCCGTTCCCATGGCGGCCCGGGTGGCCAACAAGGAGGGTCAGAAGGCCAACCCCTCCAACTTCCTGCTCATGCATGCCATGGGTCCCAACGTGGCGGGCGTCATTGGCTCCGCCATCGCCGCCGGCTTCCTCCTCTCCGTCTTCGGCTAAGCGGCGAGTCGCCGCGGACAATGCGCACCGGGACTGGCAATAGACGGTCCATCTGCTGGGCCTGCCCGGTAACGATCCTGCGTGCAAAGCTAAAAGTTCAACCCCCAGCCCTTTCGGGCTGGGGGTCAATTTCATATCTCGTCCGCAAGAACGATACCGAGCGGGCCCAACAGCTGTAACGAATACCACCAGACCTGCGCACGCATTGTCAGCGGCCACTGGCCGCCCGCTGGCCGCGAATGGAATTGAGGATGCACAGCATGGCCACGCCGGTGTCCGCGAACACCGCCATCCACATGGAGGCGTGGCCGAACAGGCCCAGCAGCATCACCGCAAGCTTCACCGCCAGGGCGAACACCACGTTTTCCATGGCGATCCTCCTGGTGCGGCGGGCAATGGCCAGGGATTCCGGGATCGCGTCCACGCTGCCGGTCATGTACACCACGTCCGCCGCCTCGATGGCGGCGTCAGCGCCGGTGCCCATAGCCGCCCCCACGTCCGCGCCGGAGAGCACCGGGGCGTCGTTGATGCCGTCGCCCACGAACATGGTGGGGCCCACCTGCTGCCGCAGCTCCTGGAGCCGGGCCAGCTTTTCCTCCGGCAGCAGCCGGGCGTGGACCTGCTCAATGCCCACCGCCTGGGCCACCTGCCCAGCGCTCTGGGCCCCGTCGCCGGTGAGCATCACCGGGGTGACGCCTCCGGCCTTCAGCCGGGCCACCGCGTCCTTGGCGTCGGGCTTCAGGGTGTCGGCGATCCGGAGCCAGCCTGCCGGCTTCCCGTCCACCGCCACCAGCACATGGGTGCCCGCTCCTGCCGGATGGAAAGCGGCGGGGTCGATCCCGTTTTCCGCCATCAGCTTTTCGTTGCCGCAGAGGACTGTCAAGCCGTTGACCCGGGCCCGGATGCCCCGGCCGGACAGCTCCTCCAGCTCCTCCGGAGCACAGATGGGCAGGCCCCGCTCCTTGGCGGCGGCGACAATGCTCCCGGCAATGGGATGAGTGGAGAACTGCTCGCAGCTGGCGCACAGGGACAACAGATCCTCCCGACCCTGAGCCTCCTGCACCACAAATTCGCCCTTGGTCACGGTGCCGGTCTTATCCAGCGCCACCGCCCGGATGCCGGCCATGGCCTCGATGGAGGCTCCGCCCTTGAACAGAATGCCCTGCTTGCTCCCGGCGCCAATGCCGGAGAAGAAGGCAAGAGGCACGCTGAGCACCAAGGCGCAGGGGCAGCTCATGACCAGGAAGGACAATGCCGTATATACCCAGTAATTCCAGTTTCCGTCCACCAGAGAGGGGATCACCGCCACGGCGACCGCCGCCGCCACCACCACGGGGGTGTAGACCTTGGCAAAGCGGGTGATGAACCGGTCGATTTTCGGCTTGCTGGCGGCGGCGTTCTCCACCGCGTCCAGGATGCGGCTGACCATGGACTCAGACAGGGGCTTTTCCACTCGGACGGTCAGCTGCCCGGAGGTGTTGACGCAGCCGGAGGTGACGGCGTCCCCCGGTCCCACCGGCACCGGCACCGGCTCGCCGGTGATGGGCGCGGTATCCAGGCGGCTGGTCCCGGCGACCACCACCCCGTCCAGAGGGATCCGGTCCCCGGGCCGCACCAGCACCGTGTCGCCGACTTTCGCCTGGGCGGCAGGGATCTGGCGGACGCCGTCCCCGTCGGGCACCGTGACCACCTCGGGGCGGAGATCCACCGCCTCCATGATCCGGCTCCGGCTCCGGGCCACCGCCACGTCCTCAAAATATTCCCCGATGCGGTAGAACAGCATGACGCCCACCGCCTCCGGGTACTCGCCGATGAAGAAGGCCCCAAGGGACGCCAAGCTCATCAGGAAATTCTCGTCGAAGACCCGGCCCCGCACCAGCTCGGTGAGGGCGGTCCAGACGATCTTCGCCCCCAGCACCACATAGGCGGCGATGTAGCAGAACAGGCCCACCCATTTTAGACTCAGCGCCTCCAAAATCAGGCCCAGAACAAACAGCCCCGCCCCCAAAAGCAGCGGCAGGGGGCTCTCCTGCTCCTCCTCCCCATGCTCATGGCCCTCGTGGCCGTGGTCATGGTGATGTTTATGTTCGTGGTCATGCCCATGCTCGTGATGATGCTCAGCGCTGTGGGGCTGGCTAGACGCATCCCGGGGACGGATCGCCACCTCCGGCTCCACCGCGCGGGCGGCCTTTTGGAGCAGGGGCAGCAGGGAATCCGGGTCCTCCGCGGTGATCCGAAGCTGACCGGTGGCGTAGGTCAGCACGGCCTCCTTTACCTCCGGCAGGGTGTTCAGCTTGGCTTCCACTTCGGCTGCGCAGTTGGCGCAGTCCAGATTCTCGATCAAGTAGACCTTCTTTTCCATGGCGGCTTCCTCCTTAATATAAACATATGCTCATATGTTGATATTATTATACCACGCCCGCTCCTGTTGTCAATAGGAAAACGCAAAAAAAGTGGCCGCTCCCCATCCGGGAAGCGGCTTTAAAATCAGGTTCCGGTGAGCAGGTCCCGGATGGTGATGCTCTCAAAAAACCCGTCGATCATCCGGTCCAGCTTCTCCCACATGGGCAGGGCCGGGCAGCAGTCCGACCGGGAGCAGGCCGCCGGCCCCTCGGCGGTGCAGGACACCGGGGCCAGGCTTCCCTCCGTCAGCTTGAGGATGCTGCCCACGGTGTACCCCTCCGGCGGGCGGTTGAGCCGGTAGCCCCCGCCCTTGCCGTGGACCGCCTCCACCATCCCGGCTTTGGAGAGGATGGTCATGATGGCCTCCAGATATTTCTGGGAGATCTCCTCCGCCTCCGCCACCTGCTTCAGCGGGATGTAGGCCCCCGGGGGCTGCTGGGCCAGGTACACCATCACCCGCAGGGCGTAGCGGCCCTTGGTGGATACGATCATGGCTTATTCCTCGTGGCTGTGGCCTTCCGGGAAGTCCGCCTCGTCGTAGGGGATGTTGTTCTTCTGGTAGTAGTCCAGCAGGGCGTTTTTGATGGCCTCCTCCGCCAGCACGGAGCAGTGGAGCTTGTGGGCGGGCAGACCGTCCAGGGCTTCGGCCACCGCCTTATTGGTCAGGGCCATGGCCTCCTTCACGGGCTTGCCCTTGATCATTTCCGTGGCCATGGAGGAGGAGGCAATGGCGGAGCCGCAGCCGAAGGTCTCAAATTTCACGTCCACGATGATGTCGTTCTCGATCTGCAAATAGATCTTCATAATGTCGCCGCACTTGGCGTTGCCCACTTCCCCCACGCCGCTGGGGTTTTCCAGCACGCCCACATTCCGGGGGTGCATAAAGTGATCCATGACTTTTTCGCTGTAAAGGGCCATTTTCCTTGCCTCCTTATAAAATATACTGCCGTTTGCCGGTTTGCAGGTCCCGCCACACCGGGGACATATTCCGCAGATACTGCACCACCTGGGGGACCACCTCCAGGATGTGGTCGATTTCTTCCTCTGTGTTGTATTCACACAGGGACAGCCGCAGAGAGCCGTGGGCCACGTCGTGGACCCGACCGATGGCCAGCAGCACATGGCTGGGATCCAGAGAACCGGAGGTGCAGGCGGAGCCGGAGGAAGCGGCCACTCCCTGGGCGTCCAGCAGCAGCAGCAGGGACTCGCCTTCAATGCCCTCAAAGCAGAAGCTGACGTTGCCGGGAAGCCGGTGGGTCAAATCGCCGTTGACGGCGCTGTGGGGGATTTTACTCAGGCCCTGGATCAGCCGGTCTCGCATAGCGGTGACCTTGCGGGCGTTTTCCTCCATGTTGGCGCAGGACTCCGCCAGGGCGGCGGCCATGCCCCGGATGCCGGGCAGATTCTCCGTCCCAGCCCGCTTGCCCCGCTCCTGGGCGCCGCCCTCGATGAGATTGGTCAGGGGGAAGCCACGGCGGACGTAGAGGGCCCCCACGCCCTTGGGGCCGTGGAACTTGTGGGCCGAAAGACTCAGCAGGTCGATATGCTCCTTCTTCACGTCAATGGGCAGGTGCCCCGCGGCTTGGACCGCGTCGGTGTGGAAGGGAACCCCCGCTTCCTTGCACACGGCGCCGATCTCGGCAATGGGCTGGATGGTGCCGATCTCGTTGTTGGCGTACATAATGGTGACCAGGCAGGTATCCGGCCGGATGGCCTCCTTCACCTGCTGGGCGGTGACCAGGCCGTTTTCATGAACGTCCAGCAGCGTCACCTCGAAGCCCTCCTCCTCCAGCCGCTCCAGGGTGTGGAGCACGGCGTGATGCTCGAAGGCGGTGGAGATGATGTGCTTTTTCCCCTTCCGAGCCCCCAGCCGGGCGGCGGAGCGGATGGCCTGATTGTCCGCCTCGCTGCCGCCGGAGGTGAAGATGATCTCCCGGGGCTCG
Organism: uncultured Oscillospiraceae bacterium; assembly: GCA_947627745.1. Taxonomy (GTDB): domain Bacteria; phylum Bacillota; class Clostridia; order Oscillospirales; family Oscillospiraceae; genus Faecousia. Next base: position 4,692 of record CANQXH010000074.1, on the reverse strand, counting down.
CAGCCCAGGCATTTCGCCACGGTGGCCCGGGCGTCCTCCAGAGCTTCCTTGGCCTTCTGGCCTGGGGTGTGGAGACTGGAGGGGTTGCCGTAGATGGTGTCGAAATAGGGCAGCATGGCGTCAATGGCGGTTTTGCTCATTTTAGTAGTGGCTGCGTTATCCGCGTAAACTTGCATGAACTCACGTTCCTTCCATCAGGAGTATTTACCCAGTTATCCGGTAGGTAATATACCACCGTTTACCTACTTTGTCAATAGGCAATTGGGCAGCGCGCCCAGGGCCTTCTCCATCTCCCGGCACAGGGCCGTCAGGCCCTCCAGGTCCCTCTGGCCAAACCGGTTCAGGGTGGGGCTGTCCAGATCCAGCACGCCCCAGAGCCGCCCTCCGCAATAGAGGGGCACCACGATCTCAGAATTGGAAGCGCTGTCGCAGGCGATATGTCCGGGAAAGGCGTGGATGTCGGGCACCAGCTGGGGGAGGCCGGTCTTAGCGGCGGTGCCGCAGACTCCCCGGCCCAGGGGGATCTCGATGCAGGCGGGCTTGCCCTGGAAGGGCCCCAGCACCAGCTGTTCCCCCTCCAAAAGGTAGAAGCCTGCCCAGTTAAGATCCGGGATCTCCTGATAGAGCAGGGCCGAAGCATTGGCCAGATTGGCGATCAGGTGGGGCACGTCCTCCACCAGGGCGGTCAGCCGAGCGGAGAGGGCGGCATAATCAATATCTTTTTCCATAATCTGCCTCCTTTTCCACCTATCATACACGGTTTGGGCGGCGGGCGCAAGCCTTTTCCAAAAAAAACCGGAAAACCCAGGGCGTTCCTGTTTTTTCGACTTTTACTGCGTTTATCCTCGGCGCACCGGGTCATATTAAAGAGGCAGACCAAAATGGAGGGTTGGAAAATGAAAAAATTGGGAAGTTTAATAATCCCTTTGCTGCTGCTGGCCCTGGTTCTGCCCCAGACGGCCAACGCGGCCTCCTTATTAATACCGGTGGGTCAGGTGGTGGGCCTGGAGCTATCCAATGATACGGTGACCGTCGCCGCCATCGACGAGACCTTGGGCCAGAGCGCCAAGGCGGCAGGCCTCCAGGCCGGAGACGTGCTGCTGTCCGTCAACGGCCACTGGGTCACTACCGCCGCCGAGGTGCGCCGGGCGGTGGCCGCCTCCCAGGGTCCGGTGGAGCTGGTGGTGCGCCGGGACGGCCGGGAGCGGCGGATCCAGGTGGAACCGGCGCGGACCCCGGATGGGCCCCAGCTGGGCGTCTACCTGCGCCAGGGCATCACCGGCATCGGCACCGTGACCTGGTACGATCCTGAAAGCCATCAGTTCGCCTGCCTGGGCCACGGCGTCAACGATCCGTCGGGGTCGCTGCTGGCCATGACCCGGGGCAGCGCCTATCCCGCCAGCATCCAGGCGGTGAAACGGGGCCAGTCCGGCCAGCCGGGCCAGCTCATGGGCACGGTGACGGACAGGATGCCCCTGGGCATCCTGTCCGCCAACACCGGCTCCGGGGTCTTCGGAACCGCCCAGGCGGAATTTTCCGGCGCGCCCATGCCGGTGGGCGCCGCCGAGGAAGTCCACGCGGGAAAGGCCAGCATCCTTTCCACCATTTCCGGAACGGAGGTACGGGAATATTCTGTGGAAATTCTGAAAATCTATCCAAAATCCCGGCAAAACGGGCGGAACATGCTTCTGAAAGTCACGGACCCGGCGCTGCTGGACGCCACCGGCGGCATTGTCCAGGGCATGTCCGGCAGCCCGATCCTGCAGGACGGAAAATTCGTCGGGGCGGTGACCCATGTGCTGGTGAACGACCCCACCACCGGCTACGGCATTTTTATCGAAAACATGCTGGCGGCGGCAGCATAACCGCCCAAAAACCCAAAAGCCAGGAGCCGGGAATTTCCCCGCGCTCCTGGCGCTTCGTTATAGCTGCTTGCGACGTATGTTTTTCAGATAATCTTTTTTGAACTGCCGCGGCGAACCGAAGAATTCCTCCTCTGAATGGGAAAAGCCACTGGTTTCTCCCTTTTCCGCCAATAACTCCATGGTACATATCATATCGGCCACCTGGAACAGTTTATAATCCACAGGCCGCACTTTGCGAAACACCACGTTTGCGTACAGCGTATTGAACACCGAGGTGAGAATCTTTGTCAGCTCCATTTGACCGTTATCGTAATACACCACAACTCGGTCAAACGGCGCCAGGAAGTCTGCGCAGGCTCGTAATTTATCCGCGATGGCCTTTGAAAGCCTTGCCGTCATGGCAATTACATCCGGGCATTCGCTTTTTCGGATTTTTACGCAAATGTAACGAATCTCCAGCTTCCTGGAAAAGTGATGCAGGGAAAGGAAGAGACGCTTCCGTAATTCCATAGGGTCTTCTTTGTAAATCGCTTCCCGGCGAATCAGCGGCCCTGTGTGGATCGCGTGGCGTCCATATCCAAGGGATTGTATCCGCGCTTCCAGCTTTTGAATCTCTTGCTGGATATCGGTACTCTGGTTATGGAAAACCATGGTTACCAGGTAGAACGGCGCATGAGAATCGTATGCGCCAAAGTCGCCGGACTCATCTATGAAAATACTCAGCTTTTTCTCGGGCACCTATCTATCCTCGTATGTTCCAATATAAAAGATGGCGGGGAATATCCCCGCCCTTCGGTGGACCAGGGCCTTGCGGCCAGCCCAAGGATGTGATGCATCACCATATCCTATGTATAGGATACCACAAATAACACACGTTGTCAAACTATTTTAAATTTTATTTCTAATATTTTAATTTCCTCTTTTGATGCAACGCACGAATTGCCACGCTGCACTGTAATTCTCACATCCCCACGTTAGAAAGCCCGTAAGCCCACAAATATTCTCCGTAGCTTGGCAATATTGGGGAGCGGCGGGGGGATTCTTAAGGGGGGCGCCTTTGCTCGAAGCGCCCCCTTAATCCTGTTCTTTGCCTACTTTCTTGCAGGAGCAAGAAAGTAAGGCCCCCGGCAGGGATTGGGGAGCATTTCCGGTACGGAATGCACTGAAATAGAAGTTGGAAGAAAAAAGTCTCAGCTGAGCGCCAGCTCGCCGTTTCGCGCGGAAACGGTCACCTCCTGGCCGGGCCGAAGCGCCCCCTCCAAAATTTTCTTGGACAGGGCCGTCTCCACCGTGTGCTGCAAGTACCGCTTGAGAGGCCGGGCGCCGTACTGGGGATCGTAGGCCGCGTCCACAATGGCCAGCTTGGCCTCCTCCGTCAGCCGGCAGGTGATCTGCTGCTCCGCCAGGCGGCGGTTCAGCTTTTCCATTTGCAGGTCGATGATTTTCGTCACATCCTGCCGGGTCAGGGGCTTGTAGAACACGATCTCGTCCAGCCGGTTGAGAAATTCCGGCCGGAAGGAGCGGCGCAGCAGCGCCTCCACCTGCTCCCGGGCGGCGGGGTCGATGGTGCCGTCGGGGCGGATGCCGCCCAGCAGGTACTCCGAGCCCAGATTGGAGGTCAGGATCAAAATGGTATTTTTGAAATCCACCGTCCGGCCCTGGGAATCCGTCACCCGGCCGTCGTCCAGGACCTGGAGCAGCACGTTGAACACGTCGGGATGGGCCTTCTCCACCTCGTCAAAGAGCACCACGGAGTAGGGCTTCCGCCGCACCGCCTCGGTGAGCTGGCCGCCCTCCTCGTAGCCCACATATCCCGGAGGCGCCCCGATCAGCCGGGAGACGGAGAATTTTTCCATATATTCGGACATATCGATCCGAACCATGTTGTTTTCGTCGTCGAACAGGTTCTGGGCCAGGGCCTTGGCCAGCTCCGTCTTGCCCACGCCGGTGGGCCCCAGGAACAGGAAGGAGCCAATGGGCCGGTTGGGGTCCTGGATCCCGGCCCGGCTGCGCTGGATGGCCTCGGTGACCGCCGTGACGGCCTCATCCTGGCCCACTACCCGGCGGTGAAGGGCCTGGTCCAGGTTCAGCAGCTTTTCCCGCTCCCCCTGGACCAGCCGGGATACGGGGATCCCCGTCCAGCGCTCCACGATCCGGGCGATCTCCTCCTCCGTCACCCGATCCCGGAGCAGACTGCCCTCGCCCTGCTGGGCCCGGCGCTCCTCCTCCTGGAGCTGGCGCTGGGCCTCCGGCAGGCGGCCGTATTTCAGTTCCGCCGCCTTTTCCAGATCGTACTGCCGCTGGGCCTGGTCGATTTGGCGGTTCAGCTCCTCGATTCTCTCCCGGAGCTGCTGGACCCGGGAAATGGCCTGCTTCTCATTCTCCCACTGGGCCTTCTGGGCGTTGAAGCGGTCCTTGGTCTCCGCCAGCTCCTTCTGCAGGGCCTTCAAGCGGCCCTGGGACAGGGGGTCCTCCTCCTTTTTAAGGGCGGCTTCCTCAATTTCCATCTGAATGATTTTGCGGCTGACCTCGTCCAGCTCCGCCGGCATGGAGTCCATCTCCGTGCGGATCTGGGCGCAGGCCTCATCCACCAGGTCGATGGCCTTGTCCGGCAGGAACCGGTCGGTGATATACCGGTGGGACAGCGACGCGGCGGCCAAGAGGGCGGAATCCGCGATCTTCACCCCGTGGAACACCTCGTAGCGCTCCTTCAGCCCCCGGAGGATGGCCACCGTGTCCTCCACGGTGGGCTCGTCCACCAGTACTGGCTGGAACCGGCGCTCCAGAGCGGCGTCCTTTTCGATATACTGCCGGTACTCGTCCAGGG
>CANQXH010000073.1 GCA_947627745.1 uncultured Oscillospiraceae bacterium | reverse complement strand
CAATACCATGGCGGAGGCGATTTCCGCCGACTCCTCCCAGGGCTTCCTGATGGAGGGGGTGACCGGCCAGGCGGGCTGCCGGGTGACGCTGGAGGCTGGGGGTCAAACGCTGCTGACCGAGGAGGTGCCCTATGAATTTACCTGCCTGATCGTCAGCGCACCGGGACTGCGGGTAGGGGACAGCTGCACCCTGACTGTGGGGGAGAGCCAGCAAACCTACACCGTGGACAACAGCAGCGACGCGGTCTCCGCCTTTGGACAAATGGGCGGCAGATTTGGCGGATTCGGCGGAGGCATGCAGCTGCCGGAGGGGGAAGCCCCCTCCGACGGAGATGCCCCCGCAGGAATGGAGCCCCCTTCCGGCGGCCTGGGTGAGGCCCCCGGCCTGCCGGAAGGGACGGTTCCCCAGGACGGGGGAGGACAGCGGCCCCAGCGCGGCCCCGGCGTAGAGGGGGAGGATTCGGGCGACCAGAACCCGAACGGCGGCATGGAAGGCCGGTGGCCCGCTTTCGGCGGCGGCCGAGGGGATTTTCAAGGACAGCCGCCGGAGGGGGACGGACAGCTTCCGGGCAGACAGCTCCAGACAGAAGGGGAGACGCCCGTCTCCATGGAAACAAGCCGGACGGAAGTCCTGCTGGTGGGCGTGTCGGCGCTGGTCCTGGGGATCGGCTTGGCGGTGGCCCTGTGCTTCCGCAGAAGATAAAAATTCGCGCCCCGTCATTTGACGGGGCGCGAATTGCGCGAAAGCTAGCTGACAGCGTTCATGTCCCGGAGCATGGCAGCCAGCTTTTCCCGGTTTTCCGGGTCCAGCTGGGTCAGCGGCAGGCGGCAGCCGCCGCAGTCATAGCCGATCAGAGCCATGGCGGCCTTGACAGGTACCGGATTGACCTGGGCAAAGAGCAGGTCAATGAGGCCCAGCAGCCGAAGCTGGATGGCGGCGGCGGTGTCGAAATCTCCCGCCAACGCCGCCTGAGCCATGGCGCTGGTCTCGGCGGGGCAGACGTTGGATACCACGGACACCACGCCCTGTCCTCCCAGGGACATCACCGGCACTGCCAGGGAATCCTCTCCGGCCCATACCGGCAGATCCGGGCCGCAGGCCGCCAGAATCCTGCCCACCTTCTGAAGGTCCGGACTTGCCTCCTTGACGCCGGCGATATTGGGCACCCGGCTCAGCTTCCGGTAGACGGCAACGGGGATATCCACGCCGGTACGGCTGGGGACGTTGTACAGGATTACCGGGATAGACACGCTGCCGGCAATGGCTATGTAGTGGGCGCAAAGGCCCTCCTCGGTCGCCTTGTTATAATAGGGACTGACCACCAGCAGGGCGTCCGCCCCCGCCGCCTCCGCCGATTGAGCCAGGGCCACGGCGTGGGCGGTGTCGTTGGAGCCGGTGCCGGCGATGAGCAGCGCCCGGTCCCGCAGGCAGGACTTCCCAATCCGAATGAGGGAGAGCTTTTCCTCGTCGGAGAGGGTGGCGCCTTCCCCGGTGGTGCCCGCCAGCACCACCGCCCGGATGCCGGCTTCCAGCTGACGGCGGAGCAGCTGCTCCACCATGGGATAGTTGATTTTTCCGTCCAGGAAGGGCGTACAGAGGGCCGTGCAGACCCCGGTAAATAAGGGCTTTTTCATAGAATGATACCTCCGCACCAATCTATGCCCCGGCAAGGCTTTTTGCCTGTTGCAAAATGAGAAAAAATGGGATATAATTTTCCGGAAAAGGAGGGATTTTCCCTTGAAGACACAGGATTTTTGGTATGACCTGCCCCCGGAGCTGATCGCCCAGACCCCGCTGCCCCAGCGGGACGCCTCAAGGCTTCTGATGCTGGACCGGGAAACGGGGGAAATGATCCACGGCCATTTTACGGATATCGCGCGGTGTCTGCGTCCCGGGGACTGCCTGGTGATGAACGACTCCCGGGTGCTGCCTGCCAGGCTTCTGGGCAACCGGCCCACCGGCGGGGCGGCGGAGCTGCTGCTGCTTCGGGATCTGGGGGGAAACCGCTGGGAGTGCCTGGCCAAGCCCGCCCGGAAGCTGACCCAGGGCCAGGAAGTGCTCTTCGGCCAGGGTGAATTGGTGGGCAAAGTGGTCCAGGAGCTGCCGGAGGGCGGCAGGATCGTGGAATTTTCCTACCAGGGTATTTTCCTGGAGGTGCTGGACCGGCTGGGAAAGATGCCCCTGCCGCCCTACATCAAGGAGGAGCTGGGGGACCGGGAACGGTATCAGACCGTGTACAGCCGGGAGACCGGCTCCGCCGCCGCCCCCACCGCCGGGCTCCACTTTACCAAGGAGCTGCTGGAGAAAATTCGAGAGATGGGGGTTTCCGAGGCGTTTATCACCCTCCATGTGGGCCTGGGCACCTTCCGCCCGGTGAAGGCGGAGGACATTTCCCAGCACCATATGCACTCTGAGCTGTGCCGGATCAACGAGGAGACCGCGAGCCTCCTCAACCGGACCCGGGAGCGGGGCGGGCGGATCGTCTGCGTGGGCACCACCTCCTGCCGCACCCTGGAAAGCCTGGTGGGGGAGGACGGGCGGTTTTCCCCGGGCAGCCGCTGGACGGATATTTTCATCTATCCGGGCTACCGGTTCAAGGCCATGGACGCCCTGATCACCAATTTCCACCTGCCGGAGAGTACCCTGGTGATGCTGGTGTCGGCCTTTGCCGGCCGGGAGAGGATCCTGACGGCCTACCGGGAGGCGGTGCGGCAGCGCTACCGGTTCTTCTCCTTTGGGGACGCCATGTTTATCGGGGACCTGTCCCAGGTCTCCATCCCGTCAAAAAATCAGGAGGAAATCCATGAAGATCCGGGCCTTTGAAGAAGACGATCGGGACGATTTGATCTTTATGGTCCTGCAGGCCAAGGACGCACTGGGAAGAAAACCGAAGATCAACGAGGACCTGCTGGACATCCGGGGGCATTACATGGACCGGGGCGACCAATTTTGGGTCGCGGTGGATGAAAACGGCCGGGTGATCGGGTGCGTGGGGTATTCCAGGATCGCCGGAACCACCGAAGCGTTTCTCCACAGGCTTTATGTAAAGCCCACCGAAAAGCGGAAGGGGATCGGAACCGCGCTCCTGCAAACGGCGGAAGAACACATGCGCGATCAGGGCATCACCGTCGCCAAGATCCATCTCGGCAGCCCAAAGGAGCAGTGGTTTGAATCCTACGCCTTTTATCCCAAGCATGGGTACACTGAATACGAACCAAGATATATGAAAAAAGAATTGTAAGGCAAAAAATTCACCGCCCCGCGCCGAGATCCCGGCGCGGGGCGGTCGTTTAATGCTTCGCTGCCTTTTTCTTGTTGTGCTCCATCTGCCAGACGCCCCAGAGACGCACCAGGGTGGACACCAGCAGGATGGCCACCGCCATCAGCCCCGCCACGGCGGCGGTGTGAGCTCCCTCCTGGGCAAAGGCCTCCACATCCCCCTGCATCATGTGGGTCATGGTGTAGTACACCCCCGTCCCGGGGAGCATGGGAAACAGAGACACCACCAGATAGGAAATGGCGGGGTATTTCCGCACCCGGGCCATGATCTCCGAGTAGGCGGCGCAGACCAGGGTGGCATAAAAGGTGGCGGCCAGATCTCCCATTGGCAGGACCAGGGAGAATACCAGCCATCCCAGCACCCCGCCCAGGACGCACAGCAGCCCGCCGTGGCCGTGGATGTTGAACAGCAGGGAGAACCCGGCGCACCCGGCAAAGGATCCCAGCAGCTGCAGCCCGAGCCCATAGCCCTGGAAGGAGCGGCCCGCGGGAATGCCCCACAGCCATACCGCCGTGTTCCAGGCCACGGCGGTGCCCAGGGCAATGGCCACCGCCACCAGCAGCACCTGGACGATCCGGTTGACGCCGGAGTTGATGTCTCCGTAGATGATGTCCCGCATGGCGTTGGTGAACAGCAGCCCCGGCACCAGCAGCATCAGCCCGCCGATGACCGCCGCGTCGGGATCGTGGCAGAGGCCCAGCTTATTCAGACCGTAGACCGCCAGCGCCAGCACAAAGGCGGAGAGAATGGTCTTGAAAAAGGGGTTGGTTTTCATCCGGTCCATGCCCGCGCCCAGAATGCCCGCGATCACGCCGCAGACCCCGGCGCAGAGGCAGTCCGTCCAGTCTCCCCGGAACAAAACGGCAAAGCCCGCCGCCCCCAGGAAGCTGCCCAGCACAATGAAGGGGAGCCGGTAGTGGACTCGGGCCTGCTCCGTCTCCTCCAGCCATTTCCAGGCCACGGAGGGGTCGGGATGCTCCGCGCAGAGCTTGCGGGAGAGGTTGCTATACCGCTCTACCGCGTCCAAATCGTTGCCGTGGTGGCCGATCCGGCGCATCCGGGTAATGGGGCGGCTACTTTCCGTTTCAATGCTGACGATGAGGCAGTTGGGGATGGAAAACGCCTCCGCCTGGATGCCGTAGGCCCCCAGGAGCCGGTTGACGCTCTCCTCCACCCGGAAGGTCTCCGCTCCGCTGATGGCAAGCCGGTAGCCCAGCTCCACCGCCAGCTCGATCAACGCATCATAGTCCATACCAACGCCGCCTTTTCTGAATATCCCCATTGAGTATAGCACACTTTTGGGAAATGGCAAGTGTTTTCCCGCCGAAACGGGTCACACATAGCGCCTTGGGAGGCGGTTTTGAAGCAAATTGATATGGGCTGTGACATATTCCGCGGGCAGCGGGCAGACCTCCCCGGCGGCAAAAAGGGTGAACTGACTGCCCACCCGGCCCACCAGGGGCAGCCGCCGACCCTGATATTCCACACATTCCCCCCGGAGCCGGCGGCGGAAAAGGCGGAGCAGGTACGCTCCGAATTGGATGGGGCCGAAGCGGTCCGGCCCGGAGAGCATCCCGAAGCCGTTCACATGGCCCAGGGCGACCACGGCGGCGCAGGTGTCCCGGCGGACCCGGCAGACAGAGGCATAGCCGGTGCGGTCCCCCCGGCGCAGCAGCTTCCGGTCCACCACCTGGGCCTGGACCGCCGCTGCCGGCAGGAGGGGGACCGGAGTGGCCCGGCACAGCGGCCCCACCAGGGCGGAGCCGATCCGCACCGCGTCCAGCCAGGTGTCCGGGAACCGGAGGGCGGCGCAGCTGTTGGCAATGTGCCGTGTCCCGATGGGGCAGCCCTGGGCGCCGAGAAAACCGGTGATCTCCAAAAACCGGTCCAGCTGCCGCCGGGTGCGGCGGTACCGCTTTTCAAAGGCGGCGGCAAAGTGGGAGAAGATGCCCTCAAATTGGAAGGGGAAGCGCTGGTAGAGGGCCAGCAGCCCCTCCCGGTCTGTCCAGCGGAAGCCAAAGCGGCCCATCCCTGTGTCCACCGCCACGTGGACCCGGACCGGCCGCCCCCTGGCGCAGCGCAGATAAAACTGGGCGCAGGACAGGCCCGTCACCGTCAGAATGACGCCTTCCTTTACGAGCAATTCCAAAACCGCCCCGTCCGCCACCGGGCTCAACAGCAAAATATCCTCCCCGAAGCCCAGCTCCCGGAGGCGCAGGGCCTCCGCCGGCTCCGCCACGGCGAACATATTCGCTCCGCCGAATTCCCAGGCCCGGGCGGCCTCCTCCAGGCCCACGCCGTAGCCGTCGCATTTGACCACGGCGATCACCGGCGCCTTTACAAAATCCGCCACCTGGGCGGCGTTTTGCCGGAGAACCTGCCGGGACACCTCCAGGTAGCACAGCTCCTTATAATCCATAAAGAAACACACCCCTTTTCATGGCGAAGCCATTGTAACAGGGGTGTGCATCAGACCGGCATCCGGCGCGCATCTTTTTCATGAATTTCAGAAGATCTTAGCCGCTCGCCGTCTCTCCGGTGTCTCCCGCCTCGCCGGACGCCGGATCGGTGGCCTTGGGCGCGGGGGCGAAATAGGTGTCCGGGGAAATGATAATGGCGGTCCTGTAAACATAGAACCGGTAGACCAATCCGTCCTGGCCGAGATCCTCCATCGGCGTCGTGATCACCTCGATCCCTTCCTCCGGCGTGCCGCTGGTACGCAGGGTGTAGGTGGGGCCAATGCCCAGCTGCCCAAAGAACTCGGCGCTGAGCCGGTACAGAAGGTCCAGAATCGTCTCGTCGTTGTAATCATAGCCATGGCTCTGGAAGAGCAGCAGGGTATCATAAATGTCCAAGCTCAAGCCGATCGCCTTTCCGGTGGCGTCGTCGATCACCATGGTAAAATCCCAGAGGTAGGAGTCCTGGGCCTGAATATTCACATACCAAAAGAAGGCGGAGCCATTTAGATTAAAGCTGATATTGGGCGACAGGTCCATGATCACGTGGTCCTGAAGCAAAAAATCCAGCTCCTCGAGACCCGCGAAGGCGCTTAAGATATCCTCGGCCGCTTCCCGGACGTCTTCCTCCGTCATCCGAGCAAGGCTTGTGTCCACGTCGGACTGGCTGGAGCCCAGCATGCCGATATAAATCCGCTCCATCAGGGTGAAGGCCGGGGAGGTCAGTTGGATCTGGGGCACGCTTTCGATCTCCACGGCGTTTTCCAGGGAGGTTTCCTGCAAAAGCCCCGCCAGGTAGGGGAGTCCCGCCCCCAGCCCCAGGAGCGCCAGGGCCAGCAGCACGGCCAGGACCGCTTTAACGCTTTTCACCGCGCTTCCTCCTTTTCCGCTTGCCATAGAGGGTCACCGTCACGCAGGTGCCCTTGCCCACCTGGCTCTGGAAGCTCAGATTGCCGCTGTGGAGCTCCACAATCCGCTTGCACAGGGCCAGGCCCAGGCCCGCGCCGCCCTGGCTCCGGGACCGGGCCTTGTCCACCCGGTAAAAGGCCTCGGTGATCTTGCTCAGCTCCTTTTCCTCCATGCCCCGGCCGTTGTCCACCACCTGGAACTGGCAGCCGCCGGAGATTCGCTTGCCCTCCACCGCCACCGTGCCGCCCTCCCCCAGGGCCTTGGTGGCGTTGTCGATCAGGTTGTAGAGCAGGGATTTGACCAGGTCCGGGTCGAATACCGCCCGGCCGGGCTCCCCCCGGCAAATCAGTCGCACGCCCCGCTCCTTGGTCATGGGCGCCAGGGTCTGCTCCACGTCGGCTAAAAAGGCGTTCAGGTTCACGTCCCGCATCACGGGGGTATCCTGCTCCAAAAGCAACAGCTCCAGCAGCTTAAAGGACAGCTTTTCCAGCCGCTGGCCCTCGGAGAAAATGTAGTTGGCGGCGCCCATCCGGTCCTCTTCCTCCAGGGAGTCCTGGCGGAGTAAGTCGGCGTAGCCGATGATGGAGGTCATGGGGGTTTTCAGCTCATGGGCGAAGGCACCCATAAAGGCGTCCTGCCGCTGCATTTCCGACTCCATCCGGGCAAAATTCTCCTGGAGCTTTCCCGCCATGGCGTCAAAATCCCGGGACAGCTGCCCAAATTCGTCCTGGCTGTGGATATCGGAGCGCCAGGCCAGATTCCCGCTGGAGATCCGCCGCACGGCGGTGGTGAGCTTGCGCAGGTCCCGGGTCATCAGGGCCCCGATCAGCAGCGCCGCCAGAAGCCCAAGCGCCGCAGCCCCGCCGTAGAGGATCCAGAACAGCCGGAGCTGGGCGTCCCGGGCGGAAAAGGCGGGGGTGAGGTCGAAGGCCGCCTCCAGGATCAGAACCTGCCCCCCGGACTGGAGACTGCTGGAGGCCAGGTAGGCCCAGCCGCTACCGCCGCGCGCTGTGACGCAGACGCACTGCTCCGCCGCCGGGGCCGCGCCGGTTCCCAGAAGTGCCACGTCCCCGCTGGAATAGAGGACGGTCTGGTCCTGGCGGAGAAGCAGGCCCATCCAGGCGGCATCCTGCCCGGGATCCAGCTCCTCCAAAACATCGGTTAAGTTTACATAATACGAATAGGATCCGGTGTTGTTCAGCAGGGAAACGGTGTCCCGCAGACTGCGATAGGACTCCAAGGCGGCGGATTTTTCCGCCGCCAGCGCCTGCTGAAAGGAGCTGGAGATCAGCGCCGTTCCGCCGACGCCAAAGCTCAGGGCAAGAAGCAGGGAGACGGTGACGATCAGCTTCAGGCGAACGCTCAAGCTCTACACCTCCAAACGGTAACCCATGTTGATGACCGCCCGGAGGCAGTCGTTCCAGCCCACCTTCTTTTTCAGGCGCTGGATGTGCAGCTCCACGGTGCGGGTGCTGTCCGGATACTCGCCGCCCCAGACCCGCTCGTAGATGGTGCTCTTGTTTAGCACGATCCCGGGATTTTGGGCGAAGAGCAGCAAAATCTCGTACTCCTTCCGGGTCAGGGTGATGGGCACGCCGCCCCGGGTCACCTGCATGGCCTCGGTGTTGATATCCAGCCCGCCCACATGGAGTACTGTCGCCAGCTTCCCGTGGCGGCGGAGGACCCCCTCCACCCGGGCCAGCAGCTCCAATATTTCAAAGGGCTTGATGATGTAGTCCTCCGCCCCCATTTTCAGCCCCTTGACCCGGTCGTTGACGTTGTTCCGGGCGGTGATGAAGATCACGGGGGTACCATGCTCCTTGATGTAGTCCATCAGTTCAAAGCCGCTGATCCCCGGCAGCATCACGTCCAGCAGGATCAGATCGTAGCTGTCCCGCTCCACGGCGTCCGCCGCCGCCATGCCGTCAAAGACGCAGGTACACACATACCCCGCTTTCCGTAGACTGATTCGGAGCAGTTCCGAGATCGGCAGCTCATCCTCCACGATCAGAATTTTGACCATGGCGCCGTCCCCCCTTTCTTTTTCCAAAAGGATAGCACCTGATTGCATCATAATTGCATCATAGCGCCTTGGAAAGGGGGTCTTCCTCCATCATAAAGCAGCAGGTTTGCAGGTTTTGGCCCTTTAGGTACTCCGCGCCCCAGTCCCGCATGGCCACGAGAATGGGCATCAGACTTCTGCCCAGCTCCGTCAGGGAGTATTCCACCTTGGGCGGGATCACCGGGTACACCTCCCGGCGCACCAGGCTGCTGGCCTCCAGCTCTCGAAGCTGCTGGGTGAGCATTTTGGGCGTGGCGCCGTGGATCAGCCGGCGAAGCTGGGAGAACCGCAGGGTCCCGTCCGACAGGTGCCAGAGGATCAGGGCCTTGTACTTCCCGCCGATCAGGTCCAGAGTGGCCTCCACGGGGCAGTTGTCCGTCAGTTCCATTACAAACACCTCGGTATCAAAAAGGATAGTATTGCACAAAATAGTGCGTACTTGCAAATATAGAATCGTATGCTACAATAGTATCACAAAACAGCCGCGGCGTCAATGCCGCAGAAGGGAGAAAACCCATGAAGCTGCGATTCCAAGTCACCGGCATGAGCTGCGCCGCCTGCTCCGCCCGGGTGGAAAAGGTCTCCGGCCAGGTGCCGGGGGTGGAGAAGGCGGAGGTCAACCTCCTGGCCGGGACCATGGCGGTGGAGGCAAAGGACCGCTCCGTGATCCCCGCCATTGTGAAGGCCGTCCAGGACGCCGGCTACGGCGCCATCCCGGAGGGGGAGAAGCAGGCCGCCCCGGCCCAGGCCCCGGCGGATCAGGCGCTGAAGGAGATGAAGATCCGGATCATCGGCTCGGCGGTTCTGCTGGTGATCCTGATGTATTTCACCATGGGCCATATGATCGGCCTGCCGGCGCCTCACTGGTACCACGGGACGGAAAACGCCCTGGTGGCGGCGCTGTTGCAGTTCTTTCTGACGCTGCCCATCGTCTATCTCAACCGGGTCTACTATACCCGGGGCCTGAAAGCCCTGTGGAAGCGGGCCCCCAACATGGACTCCCTGATCGCCGTGGGCTCCCTGGCGGCCCTGATCTACGGTATCGCCGCCCTGTTCGTCATGGCCCGGGCCATGGGCCACGGGGATTGGGACACGGTGACCCGGTATTCGGAGAATCTCTATTTTGAGTCCGCCGCTACCATTTTGACCCTGATCACCCTGGGCAAGTTCCTGGAGACCCGGGCCAAGGGCAAGACCGGCGACGCCATCCGGCAGCTCATGGACCTGCGGCCCAAGACCGCCTCGGTCCGCCGGGGGGACGCCGTGGTGGAGGTCCCGGTGGAGGAGGTCCAGGTGGGGGACACCGTGGTGGTCCGCTCCGGAGGAAGCATCCCCGTGGACGGAACGGTGCTGTCCGGCCGGGCCTCCGTGGATCAGAGCGCCCTCACCGGCGAGAGCGTGCCGGTGGAGAAGGAGCCGGGGGATCCGGTGTCCGCCGCCACCATCAACACCGAGGGGTATCTGGAATTTCGGGCGGAAAAGGTGGGGCAGGACACCACCCTGGCCCAGGTCATCCGCATGGTGGAGGAGGCGGGCGGCTCCAAGGCGCCCATCGCCCGGCTGGCGGACAAAATTGCCGGGGTCTTTGTGCCGGTGGTCATGACCATCGCCGCCGGGACCTTCCTGGTATGGATGCTGGCGGGGCAGACCCTGGAATTTGCCCTCACCAGCGCCATCTCCGTGCTGGTCATTTCCTGCCCCTGCGCCCTGGGGCTGGCCACGCCGGTGGCCATCATGGTGGGCACCGGCCAGGGGGCCCGGATGGGCGTCCTGTTTAAGAACGCCGAGGCCCTGGAAAATCTCCACCGGGTGGATACGGTGGTGCTGGACAAGACCGGCACTCTGACCACCGGCAAGCCGGCGGTGACGGATATCCTCCCTGCCCAAATGGGGGAGGAGACCCTGCTGTCCCTGGCGGCGGCGCTGGAGGAAAAATCCGAACATCCCTTCGCCAAGGCCATTTTGGAGCGGCAGGGGGACGCGCCCCACCCCATTGCCGAGGATTTTGAGACCCTGCCGGGCCGGGGCGTGGCGGGTACCGTGGGCGGAAGGAAATACTATGGCGGCAACCGCCGACTGATGGAGGAGCTGGGCGTTTCAGTGCCGGCGCTTCCCCAGTTGGCGGGGGCGGGGAAGACCCCGCTGTACTTCGCGGAGGAAAACGGCGACTATCTGGGCACCATCGCGGCGGCGGATGTGCTGAAGCCCGACTCGGTGGCGGCTGTGAAGGCCATGGGGTCCCTGGGCCTGGAAACGGTGATGCTTACCGGCGACAACGAAAACACCGCCCGGGCCATCGCCGCCTCCGCCGGGATCTCCCAGGTGATCTCCGACGTGCTACCCGGCGATAAGGCCGGGGCGGTGGAGAAGCTTCAGAAGGCGGGCCACCGGGTCTTGATGGTGGGCGACGGCATCAACGACGCCCCGGCCCTGGTCACCGCCGATGTGGGCATGGCCATCGGCGCGGGCACGGACATCGCCATGGAGTCCGCGGACGTGGTGCTGATGCAGGGTTCCCTGTCCGGGGTGAGCAAGGCTGTGGAGCTGAGCCGGGCCACCATCCGAAATATCCGGGAAAATCTGTTCTGGGCCTTTTTCTACAACACCCTGGGCATTCCCATTGCCGCGGGCGTGCTGTATCCGGCCTTCCATTTGCAGCTGAGCCCCATGCTGGGGGCGGCGGCCATGAGCCTGAGTTCGGTTTTCGTGGTATCTAACGCCCTGCGGCTGCGTCTGTTCAAACCCAAAACCGCTTCGGCGGTTGGGAATCATCCGGCCCCCAAGGTCCGGAAAATCAAGGAGGAAAAACCCATGGAAACAACGATCAAGGTAAACGGCATGATGTGCGGCCACTGCAAGGCCCGGGTGGAGCAGGCCTGCATGGCGGTCCCCGGCGCCAAGGAGGCGGTGGCGGACCTGGAAAAGAAGCAGGTGACGGTCAAGGGCACCGCCGCTCCCGAAGCACTGAAGAAGGCCATCACCGACGCCGGTTACGAAGTGGCCGGCTGATATGCGCAGAGAGTTTTACTACAATTCCTGCGGTTCCGGGCGGATCCACGCCTGGCGCTGGGTGCCGGAGGGGGAGCCCAAGGCGGTGATGCAGATCGTCCACGGCATCTCTGAGCACTCGGCCCGGTATGAGGAATATGCCCAATATCTCAACGGACTGGGATTTTTGGTGGTGGCCCAGGACCACATGGGCCACGGCCTGTCCATCGGGGAGGACCGCCTTCATGGCTATTTCCATGGGGGCTGGTTTTCCGCCGTGGAGGACACCTACCAGCTCTTAGAGCGCACCCGGATGGAGTACCCGAAGCTGCCCTATGTGCTGCTGGGCCATTCCATGGGCTCCTTCCTGGCGCGGAGCATCCTGGCGGAGCACCCGGACAGCGGCATTTCCGCCTGCATCCTCTGCGGTACCGCCTGGGAGAGTCCCGCCCTGCTGCGGCTGGCGGTGCCCGCCTGCCAGGTCTTTTGCCGCCTGGACGGGGAGCAGGCGCCCAATCCCATGCTTGAAAGCCTGGTCTTTGGCAGCTACAACCGGCGGGTGAAGGAGCCCCGCACCATCTACGACTGGATTAATTCCAGCCCGAAAGAGGTGGACGGCTTTGTATCCGACCCCCTGTGCGGATTTATCGTCAGCGCCGGACTGATGCGGGATATGCTTTCGGGCCTGGAGTATACCGAGCGGCGGGAGACCCTGGCCCATATGGACAAGGAGCTTCCGGTGCTGTTCGCCTCCGGGGCCGACGACCCGGTGGGCGCCTACCTCTATCAGCGTTCCCGCCAGGATCCGCACCATACCGTATAAAAACCCG
>CANQXH010000072.1 GCA_947627745.1 uncultured Oscillospiraceae bacterium | reverse complement strand
AGGGGTCCACCTTATTTTGCAAATCCCCAGGCAGGAAGCCCAGCCGTTCCCCCGCCTCCACCGCCGGGCGGGTGAGGATGATCCGGTTCACGGTCCGGTCCCGGAAGGCGGCCACCGCCGCCGCCACCGCCAGGTAGGTCTTGCCGGTGCCGGCGGGGCCCACGCCGATGGTGACGGTGTTTTTCCCAATCGCTTTCATATAATTCTGCTGGCCCACCGTCTTGGCCTTGATGGGCTTGCCCTTGGCGGTGATGCACACCACGTCCCGGGCCATCTGATTCACCTGGTCCTCGTTTCCCTCCTGGACCAGAGTGATCAGATAGCGCACCCGCTGCTCGTCGATGGTCTCCCCCTTGGAGGCCAGGGCCAGCAGCCCTTCCAGCGTCCGCACGGCTTTATCCACCGCCTCCTCCTCGCCGGAGACCTTCAGATCTCCGCCTCGGTTCCCAATGGTCACGCCCAAGGCGGACTCGATGCGGTGCAGGTTCTCGTCCAGAGAGCCGAACACGGCGATGATATCCTCCACCCGCTCGGCGTTGACGGTCCTTTCAGTGATTTTCCCCACTTTCTATCATCTCCTCGCTGCGTACCCTGCCGATCATCTCCTGGCAGGCGTATTCCCCCGTCAGGTGAAAAACGCCGCTCTCTTGAAGCAGATCGTCCCGGCGGTCCAGGATGCTGCCCGCCACCATCTGCCCCCGCAAATAGTTCTCGGCGAAGGCGTCCAGCAGCGCCCGGGCGTCCTCGGGCGCCACCGACCCGGTCCGGGCTTCCCGGTAGTACAGGGTCTCCACCGCCAGCGCCACCGGAAGCTGAAATCCCCCCGGCAGGGTCAGCGGATACTGTGCATACATTTTATCACAACTGCCACTGAAAATTCCACTGTCATTATAGAAATTTATCTGTTTTTTTCCGAAAATCAGGCTATATTTTTTCTCCACCCGGATCACCTCCCCTTTTTGGAGGCAATTTTCGGGGGTAACGGCCTTCAGCCTTCGCTGGGTCTGGGCAAAAACCTCCGCCTCCGCCTGGGTCGCCCGGAGAAACAGGCCGGTGTCGATATAGCCGGAGACCAGCACCTCCCCCGCTCGCACCGCCTGCCCCACCTTGCACAGCTGGTTCCCTCGGAGTACCGTGCAGGAGGAAATGACCCCGTCCCGGGCCGCCACGATGCTGCTGACGCCCATGGAGGGTTTTTCCGTCTGCTCCGCCTGGGTCCGCTCCCGGACAGAGATCACCGCCACGCAGCCCGACGTATTCACCCCGGCCCACTGCAGCTCCGGAATAGCTTCCAGCAGCCGGTTCTTGACCCGCTCGCTGCGCACCTCCCGGCGGGACGCCCCGAAGCCGATGCCGCAGTCCCGCGCCTGCTCGATGATCAGCCGGGTGGGAACGGTTTCGTTCCCCTGGACCTGAATGAACAGCACCCGTGTGGGCAGAAACACCGCCAGCGCCAGCAGTACGGCTAGCCCTCCCACCAGCACGGGCCTCCTTTTCAGCCCCGCCAAGGCCCAGAACGCTCCCTGGCGGCGGAGGATCTCCAATTTCTCTCCCCGCCGCTCCAGGAGCTTTGCCACCCGGGAATAGTCCCGCCGGGCAACGGTCAGCTCCAAAGTCAGCGGGCCGGTCTGTTCCACCTGATACACCGGCGAGCCCAGATTCGTCAGCGCCGAAAGGCTCCCCGCCAGATCGGCGCTGGTGATCCGCAGCCGCAAACTTCCTGCCAGCGAACGAAAAACCCCCATTATCCCCGCCTCCTGATCAGCGTCACGCTGTCGATCCTTCCGGCAATGACCAGCTGCTCCTTGGTCATCCGGGCCAGCTCCATCCCTTCGCCGCAGACGCGGATCTGTCCATAGCGCACCTGCACCCGAATCTGATCCGCTCCGTATTCCGTCACGCCCATGTGATTTTCGATCAAGACCCGTTGATCTCCCGCCAATTCCACCAGCGGCTGCCCCGGCAGGGATTCTCCGGGCAGATCGATGCCCTCGGTAAGCCGCCGCAAAAGCTGTCTTCCCGGCAATGGCCCCACCTCCCTGGCAGAAGCATATGCCCAAATTGGGATTTTTTTCCCGGCCGGACCATAGATTCTTCCGAGGTGATGATCCTTGAAGGAAAAAAGAAGCGTACTTGCCGCCGTTTTCGCCGCCTGTGCCATGGCCTTGCTGATCCTGGACGCGAAAACCGCCCTTTCCGGCGCCCGGGAGGGCCTGACGCTGTGTCTGCAAGCGGCGATCCCCTCTCTGTTTCCCTTTTTCTTTCTGTCCGCCCTGCTCACAGGAACGCTGGCCGGGTCCGCCCTGCCACCGCTCCGTCCTCTGGGGCGGCTCTGCGGGGTGCCGGAAGGGGCGGAGTCCCTGCTGGCGGTGGGATTTCTGGGCGGTTACCCCACCGGCGCCGCCTGTGTAGCCCAGGCGTATCAGTCCGGCCGATTGAACCGGCAGGACGCCGAACGGATGCTGGGCTTTTGCAGTAACGCCGGGCCCGCCTTCCTCTTCGGCCTGACGGCGGGATGCTTTTCCTCCCCCGCCGCGGCCTGGGTCCTCTGGGGGATCCACATCGCCGCCGCCCTGCTCACAGCAATTCTGCTGCCCGGAAAGCGGCGGAGTAGGACAGCTCTATCCCCCGGCGCGCCCGTCTCCCTCCGGCAGGCCCTGAACCGGGCTCTTTCCGCCATGGCCACGGTCTGCGGCTGGGTGATTCTGTTCCGGGTCATTCTGGCAATCCTCCGCCGCTGGTGCCTCTGGCTTCTCCCGGCGCCGGCCCAGGTAGCCCTGGCGGGGGCGCTGGAGCTGGTGGGGGGCTGCTGCGCCCTGACGGAGATCCCCGGCGATGGCCTTCGGTTTCTGATTCTTTCCGGGCTGCTGGCCTTTGGCGGGCTCTGTGTGGGGATGCAGACGGTTTCCGTCACCGGTTCCCTGGGCCTGGGGTGGTATCTCCCCGGCAAAGGGCTGCAAACGCTGCTGAGCCTCCTGCTGGCCCAGATCGCTCTGCCCTTCCTCTACCCGGAGGAGGCGGCCCTTCCTCTGCCGGTGAGCCTCCTGATTTTGGCGGCGATCTGCCTCGTTCCCCGATTTTTCGACAAACCCGAAAAAAGCAGTGGAAATTCCAAGGCGTTGGGTGTATAATGGGGAAAAGACAAAGGAGGTCAAGCTATGCGCTATTGGAACAAACAGCCCCGCTCCTGCCTGTACTGTGCCCGTGGGACCCAGCTGGAGGACGGAACGGTCCTCTGCGTCAAGAAGGGCCTCCGCCAGGGGGACGATCCCTGTTGGCGCTTCCGCTATGACCCTCTGAAGCGGATCCCACCCAAGCCCAAGGCTCTGGACCCCGACAGGTACGGCGAGGAGGACTTTTCCCTTTAAAGGCAAGGCGTCCATTCCGGCGCTTCCGCGCGCGAGGAAACATCGCCCACACGGACACAATCCCGCCCTCTGCTTTTTTGCAGAGGGCGGGCCGTTTTATTCTTCGATCATCTTGATAAATTCCGCTTCCGTCAAAATGGGGATCCCCAGCTCCCGGGCCTTCCGCTCCTTGGAGCCGGCGTTCTCCCCCGCCACCACGAAGCTGGTCTTTTTGGACACCGAACCGGCAGCCTTGCCGCCCAGCAGCTCGATTTTCTCCGTGGCCTCTTCCCGGGTCATGGCGCTCAAGGCTCCCGTGAGGACGATGGTCTTTCCCGCCAGCCGGGCGTCGGCTACCTTCCGTAAATTTTGGAAATTCACCCCGGCGGCCCGGAGCCGCTCCACCATGTGCCTGGACTGGGGCTGGGCAAACCACGCCGCGATGGACCCGGCGGTGATCTCCCCCACGTCCGGGGTCTCCACCAGGGCCGCCAGGTCCGCCGCCATCAGGGCGTCCAGGCTGCCGAAGGACTGAGACAGCACCTTGCCGGTCTTGGCCCCTACCTGGCGGATCCCCAGGGCGTAGATCAGCCGCCCCAGATCTTGGGCCTTGCTGTCCTCAATGGCGGCGAGCAGCTTCTTGGCGGCCACCTCCCCGCTCTTCCACAGGCTCTTCAGGTCCTCCAGCGTCAGATAGTAGATATCCGCCGGGGAGCGGAGACAGCCCTTTTCAATAAGCTTGTCCACGATGCTCTCTCCCAAGCCCTCGATGTCCATGGCGTCCCGGCTGACGAAGTGGGCGATGTTCCGGGAGAGCTGGGCCGGGCACTCCACCCCAGTGCAGCGCAGGAACGCTCCGTCCTCGTCCTTTTGGGTGGCAGCCCCGCAGATGGGGCACCGATCGGGAAGAACATAGGGCTCCGTTCCCTCCGGCCGCTTTTCCTTCACCACGTCCAAAATTTCCGGAATGATCTCCCCGGCCTTCCGGATGCGCACCGTATCCCCCACCCGGATGTCCCGCTGGGAGATGAAGTCCTGATTGTGAAGGGTGGCGCTGGTGACTCTGGTTCCCGCCAGGATCACCGGGGACACGGTAGCCTTGGGGGTCAGCACGCCGGTGCGGCCTACCTGCACCAGGATCTCCTCCACCACCGTCTCTTTGATCTCGGGCGGGTACTTGTACGCCACCGCCCAGCGGGGGAATTTGGCGGTGCTTCCCAGTTCTTCCCGGAGGGCCAGGTCATCCACCTTCACAACCGCCCCGTCGATGTCGCAGATCAATTTGTCCCGATTCTGGTCGATGGTGCGGATCTGCTCCTCCACGTCCCTCCGGCTGATCAGCCGGACAAAGGGGAGCACTGGAAAGCCCAGACTTTTAAGATATTCCAGGGATTCGGTGTGGCTGGAAAATTCCATTCCCTCCGCCAGCTGAACGTTGAACAGGTAGATGTCCAGTCCCCTTTTGGCGGCGATCTTGGGATCCAGCTGCCGCAGAGAACCGGCGGCGGCGTTCCGGGGATTGGCGAACAGGGGTTTCCCCTCCGCCTCCTGCCGGGCGTTGAGTGCCGCGAATCGCTTCTTGGACAGGAACACTTCTCCTCGGATAATCAGCCGGGCGGGGGCGCCGGAAAGCTTCATGGGCAGGGAGCGGATGGTTTTCAGATTCTCCGTTACATCCTCCCCTACAACGCCGTCGCCCCGGGTAGCCCCCCGGACAAAGGCTCCGTTTTCATATTCCAATGCCACGGAAAGCCCGTCGATCTTGGGCTCCACGGAGAAGGCCATTCCTTCCCGGAGCTCTTCCATCCTCCCTAGAAAATCCCCCAGCTCCTCCATGGAAAACACGTCCTGAAGGCTCATCAGCGGAACCGCATGGGTCACCTTCTCAAATTTGCTCAGGGCCTCGCCCCCCACCCGCTGGGTGGGAGAATCCGCCCGGGCCAGCTCGGGATGGGCCTGCTCCAGCTCCTCCAGCTCCCGCAGCAGCCGGTCATACTCAAAGTCCGGCATGGTGGGGGCGTCCTCCACATAGTACAATCGGTTGGCCTCCGTGAGCTGGACGTACAGCGCCTCCATTCTCTCTTTCGCTTCCATGGTCATCCTCCGGTCTGCAAAAATGTATTGGGCACCTGGCCCACGATCACGGTCTCCGCCACCACCACCTGGCTGGTAACGGTAAAGCTGTCGGTTTTCCCCAGCACCAGCACCGTCACATCCACGCTGACCTCCATGATCAGCTGCTGCAACGTCTGATTGATCCCCGCCTCTGTAAACCGGCTGGAAAAAGAAGCGTCGGAATTGCGGATAGATAGAATTTCCACCGGGATCCCCGGCCCCCGGCCGGAAAACACCTCCGGCAGCACCAGGCTTCCCAGGGGGATCCCCAACTGATCCGCGTCCATGGCCAGAATATCCTCATTGATCCGGTTGAGAATCTCGGTTTTCAGTCGGTTTACCTCGCTCATATTGGTTTTCAGGGCGGTGATCCGGCCCTCCAGATCCTTTTCAAAGTAGACGATCCGGTCATACTGGATATTTCCGCTCTCGATCTGCTTATTGATGGCGTCGTTGATCAGATCCGAGGTAGAGTTGCGCACCTGGGTCTGAGCCAGGGATACAATGTCCCCCGTGTACTGCCTGCGGAACAGCACCAGCACGCCCACCAGCAGCAGAAGAACCAGCACTAGGATCCGAACAGCTTTTCGCTTCCATCGGTTCATAGCCATCCCCCCGGGAGAGCCTATGGCCCCCGGAAAGGATTTATGACAGCCGTTTCATATGGGCCGAGGCCGCCTTCGCCATGAGCTTTTTGGTACCCACAGTGTCAAAGGCGATCTCCAGCAGCGCGTCGCCGTTCATTTTCAGCACGGTGAGCACCATCCCCCGGCCAAAGGCGGTGTGCTCCACCATGTCCCCCTTGTTCAGCTCGAGATAAGGAGCCGCCTTCGTGGAAGATCGAACCACCGATGGGGCCGCGCCGGTTTTGGGCGGCGCCGCCCGATGGATCGGGAACCGATGTTCGGCCTCGTGGTTAACATAACCTCCGATCCTCCGCACCTCTCCACTGGCCAGCTCCTCCAAAAACCGGGAGGGCATGGACGAGCTGGTGCGCCCGTAAAGCATTCGGCGGCGGGCATAAGAGATGGTCAGGGTCCTTTTGGCCCGGGTGATGGCGACATAGCACAGCCGCCGCTCCTCCTCCATCTCCTCCGGTTCCCCGATGGCCCGCATCCCGGGGAACAGCCCGTCCTCGAACCCCACCAGGAACACGTTGGCAAATTCCAGACCCTTGGCGGCGTGCATGGTCATCATCACCGCGGCGTCGTCGCTTTCGTTGTACTCCTCGATGTCGGTGTACAGGGCGATCTCCTCCAAGAATCCCGCCAGACTGGGCTCCTCCGCCGTCTGGACATAGGACTGGATGCTGGATTTCAGCTCTCGGATGTTTTCCAGCCGGGTCAAATTCTCCTCGGTGGGCTTTTCCTCCAGCATGGTCAGATACCCGGTCCGGACCATGACCTCCTCGTAAAATTCCGGCAGACTGATCCCGGTGGTTAGCAGCTCCGCCAGGGACTCGATCATGGCGGAGAAAGCTCCCAGCTTCTCCCGGTACCGCTCCAGCGGGGCGTAATCCGCCGGATGGGACACCACATGGTAGACGCTCTTTCCCTCGGCCTGGGCCAGCCTCTGGACCATTTCCAGGGTTTTTGCCCCCAGGCCCCGGGGCGGGTTGTTGATGATTCGCGTCAGCCGCAGGTCGTCGGCCCGGTTGTTCAGCACACACAGATAGGAGAGCATGTCCTTGATCTCCGCCCGGTCGAAGAACCGCAGTCCGCCGATCACCCGGTAGGGGATGCCGTTGCGCTTGAAGGCAAATTCCAGGGCGTTGGACTGGGCATTGGTGCGGTAAAGCACGGCGTAGTCCTTATAGTTTTTCCCCCGGGACATGGCGATAATCCGCCCGGCCACGAAATTCCCCTCGGCGCTCTCGTCGGGGGCCTCGTACACCGTTACCGGTTCTCCCGAATCGTTGGCCGTCCAAAGGCGCTTGCCCTTCCGGCCCAGGTTGTGGGCGATCACGCTGTTGGCGGCGTTGAGAATGGCCTGGGTGGAGCGGTAATTCTGCTCCATGCGGATGGTTCTGGCTCCCGGATACTGATTTTCAAAGCTCAGAATGTTCTCAATGGTGGCCCCCCGGAATCGGTAGATGCTCTGATCATCGTCGCCCACCACGCACAGATTGCCCGCCCGGCCGGTGAGCAGAGAGGTGAGCAGATATTGCAGATGGTTGGTATCCTGGTACTCGTCCACCAGCACATATTGAAACTTCCGCTGGTAGTATTCCCGCACCTCCGGGAATTGTTGTAGCAGCAGCACCGTCTGATAGATGATATCGTCAAAATCCAGGGCGTTGTTTTCCTTCAGCCGGGTCTGGTACGTCTGGTAGGCCCGGGCGATCTGGCGCACTCGGGGGTCCCCGGCACTGTTTGCCCGCTCCAGAAGGTCCTCCGGGGACGTCAGCCGGTCCTTTTCCTTGCCGATGATGTTCAGCACATACCGCGGGGGGAAGGTTTTGTCGTCCAGCCCCAGATCACGAATGATGTTTTTCATCACTCTTTCTGAATCCGCGGTATCATAGATGGTGAAGCTGCTGGTGTAGCCCAGCCGGGTGATCTCCCGCCGGAGGATCCGGCAGCACGCGGCGTGGAAGGTCATGGCCCACACGTCCATGGCCATGGGCCCCAGCCGCTTGCTCAGCCGCTCCTTCAGTTCATTGGCGGCCTTGTTGGTGAAGGTGATGGCCAGGATATTCCACGGGGCCGCCGGGTCCAGGGCGCAGAGACGGTCCGCCCTCCGGCGGTCCTCCTCGCTGACAGGCTCCCGGAGCCCTTCCAAAAACGCCAGATCCTCCGCATTTACCCCCTCCGGGACCTCCTGGGAGTCGCTGGCCCGGCCGTAGCGGATCAGATTGGCGATCCGGTTGATGAGCACGGTGGTTTTTCCGCTCCCGGCCCCCGCCAGCAGCAGCAGCGGTCCCTCGGTGGCCAGTGCGGCCTGGAGCTGCATGGGATTCAGGTTTGAAAATTGGGAAGCGATATAGCTTCGCCTTGCGGCGACAAAGCGCTGCTTTTCTGTTTCTGTCATGTCGGTACCGTCCTACATTGGATTGGCTTCCATTTTACTCCATTTTCCGTCAAAAATAAAGAGGCAAAACCCACCAATTTTCCTTTTCGTCACGCCAGCAGATCTCGCAACCGGTGTAGCGCCTTTTTTTCGATCCGGGAGACCTGCACCTGACTGACGAAAAGGACCTTCGCCACCCGGTCCTGGGTCAGGCTGTGGAAGTACCGGAGCTTGATCACGGTGCGCTCCCGCTCCGGCAGCTTTTCGATAGCCTGCCGCAGGGCGATTTTCTCCACCATGGTCTCCTCGGTCTGGGTGTCGGTCAGCACGTTTTCCAGGGTGAAGCCGTCCTCCCCCGTCTCCCGTTGGATGGACTCGGTGCAGGCGGTCGCGGCCTCCGCCATGGCGATCTCCTCCGGCGTCAGGCCGGTTTTCTCCGACAGCTCCTGCAATGTAGGCTCCCGGCACAGCTCCGCCGTCAGCTGATTCCGGACGGACTTGACGGTAGCGGAGCGCTCCTTGAGACCCCGGGAGACTTTTACCGCCCCGTCGTCCCGGAGAAAGCGGCGGATCTCCCCGGCGATTTTGGGCACGGCATAGGTGGAAAACTGGGTGCCGAAATGCAGATCAAATCCCTCCACCGCTTTTAAAAACCCCAGGCACCCCAGCTGGTACAGATCCTCCGCCTCGGCGCCCCGGCCTAGGAACCGCCTGGCTACGGACCAGATCAGCCCGGCGTTTTCCGTGACCAGGGCCTCGCCCGCGTCTCGGTCCCCCGCCTGGCTCCGGGCGATCAGCTCCTCAATGCGGCTCATTGCCGCCGCTGGAGCTTCCGGCGCATATGGACGGTGGTTCCCTTCCCCGGCTCGGATGTCACGGAAATGCTGGTCATAAAGCTCTCCATGATGGTAAAGCCCATGCCGCTGCGCTCGGCGCCGCCGGTGGTGAACATGGGCTTTCGCGCCTGGTCCACGTCGGGGATGCCCACGCCCTTGTCCTTCACCACGATGTCCAGCACGTTGTCCTTCAATATTCGGCAGCGGAGCATGACCGTGCCCAGCTCCTGGGGATAGGCGTGGACAATGCAATTGGTCACCGCCTCGGAGACGGCGGTGCGAATGTCCCCCAGCTCCTCCATGGTGGGGTCCAGCTGGGCGGCGAAGCAGGCCACGGCGGAACGGGCGAAGGCCTCGTTGGCGGAGCGGCTGGGGAATTCCAGGATCATATAGTTGTCGAATTTCATTTCACTGCCTCCTTGATTTCCACGATTTTTTCAATGCCGGACGCCCGGAACACCTTCATGGGCTGCTCCCGCAGGCCGGTGACCAGCAGCTTTCCCCCCATACGGGTCATCTGCCGCAGGGCGTTGATCACCACGGCGATGCCGGAGGAGTCCACGAAGCTCACCTCCTGAAAGTCCAAAACGCATACCGCCGGGGCGTAAGCCTCGATTTTGGCGGCGATGGCCTGAATGTAGCTTTTGGCCCGGTGGTGGTCGATCTCCCCGGTGAGGGCCACGGTCAGGCGGCCATCCTGGAGAAAACTGGTGAATTGCATGGCAAAGCCTCCTTTGTGTTTTCTCAAGACCAGTATAAGAATGCCGCCCCCGGAAATGCTGTCGGAAGGCGGCGAAGGCAAAAAAATAGGGCCGCAGCCGGCGTGTCACCGGATGCGGCCTCGTTTTTGTTTTGTTTAGGGAATTACTTCCCGGTAATGACCGCCAGGAGCTCTACAAGGCGCTTGAAGAAGCCCTGCTTCTCTTCCTTGGGCAGCGTGTTCTTGTAACGGAACATGTACGTCAAAGCGGACATTATAATCGCCTCCTAATTGGGATTGCCGGAGGCCCTTTCCCTCCGACGCCGCACATTATACGCCGCTCCCACCGGGAATGTGTGAACGAAATGTAAACGATTCGTTAATCTTGCTAATTTTCAATATTAGTTTTTGTGCAATATTGCTAATTCCCAAACGACGCGCCCCCATATCGTCCCCGTTCCGGCGAAATCTAGCCCCGGGAAGAGATCTTCCCGGGGCCAAAAATTAGTTATTCAGCGCCGCCAGGGCCTGTCGGCTCTGCTCCAGCTGGGCGATCAGGGTCCGGGCCTTCTCCGCCTTTTCCCGCTCGGCGGCCACCACCGCCTCCGGGGCCCGGGAGACAAACTTCTCGTTGGAGAGCTTGCCCTCCAGGCTATTCAGGTTCTTCCGTGCCTTCTCCAGCTCCTTGTCCACCCGTTCCAGCTCCTTTGCCACATCCACCAGGTCCCCCAGGGGGATGTAGAGCTTGGCGTCCGCCGTGGCGCAGCATACCATGCCGTCCAAATCCGCCGGCTCCGCCTGGATCAGCGTCACCTTGTCGGCGTAGGCCAGCCGCTGGATGAAGCCCTCCCCCTCGGCGAACACCTGAGGATTGGCGGCCAGAACGTAGAGGGCCGCTTTCTTGGAGGGCGGCACGTTCATCTCCGCCCGCCGGTTCCGGATGGACCGGATGGCGTTCATCACCGACTCCATGTGCCCCTCCTCCGTGGGGAAGGCCAGGGCCGGATCATAAACCGGCCAGGACGCCACGATCAGCGCCGGGCCCTCATGGGGCAGGCTCTGCCAGATCTCCTCGGTGATGAAGGGCATGAAGGGATGGAGCAGCCGCAGGGTCTGATCCAAAACATACACCAGCACCCCCAGGGCGGTCTCCTTTTGCGCCGGGTCGTCGCTGTAAAGCCGGGCCTTGGTCAGCTCGATATACCAGTCGCAGTAGGTGTCCCACACGAAGTCGTAGACCTTCTGCACCGCCACGCCCAGCTCATACTTTTCCAGGTTCTCCGTGACCTCGGAAATCAGGGTGTTCAGCTTGGACAGCACCCACTTGTCCGCGATGGTGAGCCGCTCTTGATCAGGCAGCGGGTACGTCCCGTCCTCCTCCAGGTTCATCAGCACATACCGGCTGGCGTTCCACAGCTTGTTGGCGAAGTTCCGCATGGCCTCGGTCCGCTCCACATAGAAGCGCATATCGTTTCCCGGGGAGTTGCCCATGATCATGTTCAGCCGCAGGGCGTCGCAGCCAAACCGGTCGATCATTTCCAGCGGATCAATGCCGTTGCCCAGGCTCTTGGACATTTTCCGGCCCTTGTCGTCCCGGACCAGGCCGTGGATCAGCACGGTGTGGAAGGGGGTCTGCCCCGTGTGGGCGCAGCCGGAGAAGATCATCCGGGACACCCAGAAGAAGATGATATCGTAGCCCGTCACCAGCACGTCCGTGGGATAGTACCGCCGGAGATCCTCGGTGTTCTCCGGCCAGCCCAGGGTGGAGAAGGGCCACAGAGCGGAGGAGAACCAGGTGTCCAGCACATCCGGGTCCCGCTGGATGTGCCGGCTGCCGCACTTTTCGCAGACCTGAGGATCCTCCCGGGACACGGTGATGTGTCCGCAGTCCTCGCAGGTCCAGGCGGGGATCTGATGGCCCCACCAGAGCTGCCGGGAGATGCACCAGTCCCGGACGTTCTCCATCCAGTTGAGGTAGGTCTTGCTGAACCGCTCGGGGACGAACTTGGTCTGCCCCTCCTGGACCACCCGGATGGCCTCCTGAGCCAGGGGCTTCATCTTCACAAACCACTGGTCGGAGACGATGGGCTCCACGTCGTTGTGGCAGCGGTAGCAGGTGCCCACGTTGTGGGAATACTCCTCCACCTTCACCAGATACCCCTGAGCCTCCAGATCGGCCACGATCTTTTCCCGGGCCTCGTACCGGTCCAGTCCTTCATAGGCCCCGCCCTCGGCGTTGATGCGGCCGTAGTCGTCCATCACCCGGATCACCGGCAGATTGTGCCGCAGGCCCACCTCAAAGTCGTTGGGGTCGTGGGCGGGGGTCATCTTCACGCAGCCGGTGCCGAAGTCCATCTCGGCGTAGTCGTCGGCCACCACCGGGATCTCTCGGCCCACCAGGGGCAGCGTCACCGTCTTGCCCACGATGGAGGTATACCGGGGATCGTTGGGGTTGACGCAGACGCCGGTGTCGCCCAGCATGGTCTCGGGCCGGGTGGTGGCCACCACCA
The DNA here is from genome assembly GCA_947627745.1 of uncultured Oscillospiraceae bacterium. Taxonomy (GTDB): domain Bacteria; phylum Bacillota; class Clostridia; order Oscillospirales; family Oscillospiraceae; genus Faecousia. The sequence continues at coordinate 189 of CANQXH010000072.1, read as the reverse complement.
CCTCGCCGGAGCCGTCGGTCAGGGGGTAGCGGATGTGCCACAGGTGGCCTGGCTTGTCCACATACTCCACCTCCGCGTCGGACAACGCCGTGACGCAGTGGGGGCACCAGTTGATGATCCGGTTCCCCTTGTAGATCAGGCCCTTTTCGTAGAGGGAGACGAACACCTCCCGCACCGCCTTGGAGCAGC
>CANQXH010000071.1 GCA_947627745.1 uncultured Oscillospiraceae bacterium | reverse complement strand
TGGGCAATATGGGCGCAGACATCTTCGATCTCGATTGGGTACAGGCGACAATCAAGCTGTTCACACTGTTTGGCTGGTCGCTGTTTGTCGCCGGCGTCGTCGTCGCCATCTTTGACGTGGCGATTGAGTATCAAAACGGCAAAGCGAATATCAAGACCACAACCATCAATATCCTGAAAGGCTTTTTTGCCTGTTCGCTCATCGGGATCGTGCCGGTGGAGCTGTACAAATTCTGTATCAGCCTGCAAAATACGTTTTCCCATGACTTGGCCGGACTTGCCGCGGGCGGGCAAACGCTGAATCTGGCCGGACAGAGTACGTCGGTACTCGAGGGCAGCTTTGCCATGTCTGTGCAGGTTGGTTTTGGCCTCCTAAATCTGCTTTGCCTAATTGCCTTTGCCTACTGTATCGTTAAGGTTTTCTTCCAGAATATCAAACGGGGCGGTATTTTGCTGGTGCAGATGGCGGTAGGGGCGCTCTATATGTTCAGCGTACCGCGGGGCTATTCGGACGGCTTCAACCAGTGGATGAAGCAGGTGGCGGCCATCTGCCTGACGGCCTTCATGCAGACGACCCTGCTGTTCCTGGGACTGCTGACCTTTCCCGGCAATATGCTGCTTGGACTTGGTATCATGCTGGCGGCAAATGAGGTTCCCAGAATCGCCCAACAGTTCGGCCTGGACTCCTCGGTCAAGGTGAACATGATGAGCGTTGTCCACGCGACTACCACGGCAGTCAACCTGACCCGGTCTGTGGCAAGGGCGGGAAAGTAAAGGAGGTAAAATCCAATGTATCTCTACCCGCAAAATCTGAAGGCCACGGCGATTCTGTGGCTTTGGGGACTGCGCGACTTTGCCATCCTGGGCGTCGCCGCGCTGCTCTCCGTTGTGGCGCTGGTGCAGCTCGGCTGGTTCCTTCCCGCCGCGCTGACCCTGTGCTACGGCTTTCTCACCATCCGCAGGGACGACGCCACCGTGCTGGATTTTATCAAATACGCTGTGAGGTACTTCATCAGCACGCAACAGTATTATGAGTGGAGGTGAACACATTGAACAAGCGGAAAAAGGGAAGAGGACAGTCCGTGCAGGAGATGATCGGCGTGAAGCGCTTCACCAAATACGGGCTTTTGACCAGCAGGGGCAAATTGCTCTTTTACACGGTTGCGCCCACCAATATTTCCGTCCTATCCCACACGAATATCGAAATTAAAATCCGCCACCTGATGATGGTGCTGTCCTCCCTGCCGGACATTGAGATCGCCTGCCTGGATTCCGCCGAGTGCTACGACGCGATCAAAGCCTATTTGAAAACGCGGCTGTCGGAGGAGAGAAACGAGCTTATCCGCAAACTGCTCAAACAGGACGCGGCCATGCTGGATGAGCTGCAAACCGAAATGGCGACGGCAAGACAATTCCTGTTCATCGCCCGACTCAAAGGGCAGAAGGAAAAACAGGTATTCGACGCGGCCAACCGGATTGAGAAAATTATTTCGGAGCAAGGCTTTGAGGTGCAAAGAATGCGAAAGCCGGACATCAAACGCTTCCTTGCCATTTATTTTGGGGCCAGCATGAACGGCGAGCAGATGCCGGACGTGGACGGCGAACAGTTCTATAAGGCAAGCGATGAGGAACAGGGGGAAGATTAGCTGGTTTCCTTCAATCCCAGCTCCGGCAAAAACGGCCCTCATGGCGGCGCTTTGGAATTGACAAGGGAAGGCCCAATAGGGTATAATAAAAACACTATCCAGGAAAATCTCAGCAGGGAAGGCAGGCGAAGGATCATGCTGATATTTCCGGTTGTCGCGCGAGGCAGCGAAACGCTGAAGTATGTGTTCCCGTCAAAGCAGCGGGATGTTCAGAAAGCCATTGAGATCGCGTCGGCGGATGAGCGGATCGACCGCCTGATCCTGTTTGGGAGCGCCGTCACCAGGAACTGCGGTACGACCAGCGATATTGATCTGGCGGTCTCCGCTCCTGGGATGAGCGAGGAAGCCTTTTTGAAGGTGACGCGCCGGTTCCGTCTCGCCATGGACTCGGATCTCGATATTCTCCATTACGAGAGCATCCGTGATGAATTGCTGAATCAGGAAATTCAGAAGAAAGGAGTGACCGTCTATGCCAGGGGCACGTGATTTTCAAATATTGGCCCGCCGGGACTTTAAGGTTTGCCGCAAGATGGAAGAAGACTTCCCTGACGAATATGCCGTAACAGCTGCCACCTATCATATCCAGCAGGCGGTGGAGAAGGCGCTGAAAGGGCTGATCCTGCTATATGGCGAGACGCCCGCGTTTACCCACAGCATTCTGAAATTGACAGACCAGTGCCAAAGGCTGAAGATCGAGCTTCCCGAAGAACTTGAAGATATTGCGGAGGCTTTGACTTTATGGGAGAGTACCAGCCGGTACGATCCGTTCGTCTCCTTTTCAGAAAAGAAATACGAAAAGGCAAAGTCCGTGTATGGGATGCTGGAGCAAAAGCTATCCCAGGCATTGGGCGTCATTCAGGAATCTTCGGAAACGCCCGAGGATAAATCGGAAGATGAAGAACAGAGCCTGAATCTCAAAATGTAACAACCAACCAAAAATCAGCCGTTTTGCAGTATTGCGAAACGGCTGATTTTTTATGAAAAGAGGCAGAAAGAAGGATGCGTATGCTAGAACGAAAACCGAAAACGTTGACCCCGGCGCAGGTTGAGGAAATTCGCGCGAAGGACTTCTTCGATATGATCCTGCCCGGTACGATCAAGTTTTTCTCAGATCACTATATTGTCGGGGACTCCTATCGCTGCGTGTGGGCAATCCGGGAATACCCGCCCGTGACAGAGGAACAGGCGATCCTATCCCAACTTGCCGACCGCAGCGGCGTGACGCTCCGCATCTACCACCGGCTGGTGGAGAGCATGGAACAGAGGAGAATCATTCAGAACGCTACTCGGCGCAATAAGCTGAAAAGCACCGGGGACGACATGAGCGAAACGATAGAAGCCGAGGGCAATTTGCGGGATGTCGTCGAAATGCTGGCAAATCTCCGCAAGAATCGGGAAAGTCTGCTCCACTGCTCCGTGTTCATCGAGCTGAAAGCCAAAAGCATGGACGCCCTCAGAGAGCTGCAAAGCGACGTGTCGATGGAGCTGACCCGCTCCAAAATTTCGGTGGACAGGCTGACCCTGCGGCAGAAAGAAGGATTTTTGTCCGTTCTGCCCGTGGGCAGTAATCAATTCGGGGCGCAGTATGAGCGGGTCCTGCCGGCCTCCAGCGTGGCCAATCTCTATCCGTTCAATTTTAGCGGCAAGACCGATCCGCATGGAATGTATATCGGGAGAGATAAGTACGGCACGAACATTCTTGTAGATTTCGACCGCCGCAGCGAGGACAAGACCACCAGCAATATTCTCATCCTCGGCAACTCCGGGCAGGGAAAAAGTTATTTATTAAAATTGCTTCTGACCAACCTTCGAGAGTCCGGAAAAGCGGTCATCTGCCTGGACCCGGAAGCGGAGTATGAGGAGCTGTGTTCCGCCCTCGGTGGGTGCTATATTGACTTCCTCTCCGGCCAATACACCATCAACCCGCTGGAACCCAAAGCGTGGAGCGACGGGCAGGACGACGCGGACGCCGACGCGCCGCAGGCGTTCAAAAAGGCGACCCGTCTCTCCCAGCACATTGCCTTCCTCAAGGATTTCTTCCGCACCTACAAAGATTTCACCGACGCACAGATCGATACCATTGAGATCCTGCTCTCCAAGCTGTACGCCAGGTTCGGCATCACTGACGCCACCGATTACAGCCGAATGAAGCCGACCGACTATCCCATCATGGAGGATTTCTACAGGCTGTGCGAAAAAGAATTTATGACCTACGACAGCAAGCAAAAGTATCTCTACACCGAGGAAACCTTGCGGGAGGTCTGCCTCGGCATCCACTCCATGTGTGTGGGCGCGGAAAGCAAATACTTCAACGGACACAGCAACATCACGGATGACAGCTTCCTCTGCTTCGGCGTGAAGGGGCTGATGGATACCAACAAGCGGCTCAAAGACGCCATGCTGTTCAACATCCTCTCGTATATGTCAAACCAACTGCTCGGCAAGGGAAACACGGCGGCGTCGATCGACGAGCTATACCTGTTCCTCACGAATATGACGGCCATCGAATATATCCGCAACGCCATGAAGCGTGTGCGAAAAAAGGACTCCTCGATCATTCTGGCAAGCCAGAACATCGAGGATTTTTTAATCCCCTCCATCCGGGAATTTACGAAGCCGCTGTTTTCTATCCCCACGCATCAGTTCCTGTTCAATGCCGGTCAAATCAACCCCAAGGAGTATATGGACGCCCTGCAAGTAGAGCCAAGCGAATTTGAGCTGATCAAATACCCGGAGCGCGGCACCTGCCTCTACCGATGCGGCAATGAACGGTATCTGCTTCAAGTGATCGCCCCCGCTTACAAGGCGGCGCTGTTCGGAAAGGCAGGCGGGCGATGAGCGCTACCGTTGCCGCCGCTCTCAAGAAGATCGCCGTCGCCCTGCTGACGGACAAAAAGGTTCTGAAAACCATTGGCGGAATCGTGCTGGGGATCATCATCCTTGTCATCATGCCCATTGTGGCCGTGGTATCCATTTTTAACGGCGACGTCAACATCGACACCGACCGCCTCCAGCAGATGGTGGTCCAGAACCTTTCCGCGGAGGAAACCGACAAGCTTCAATTCGTGGAGGATACCATGGTCGGCATTGAGAACACCATGACCGCCGCGGGCTTTGACGCGCGTCGGGCGAGGGAAGCGCAGGTACTCTATGTACTTGCGCTTTCCGATTACGCCCACGAAGCGGACTTTATCTCTAAGCTGGTAGGATGCTTTGCCCAGGGACAATCCGACGCGGATCTCATCGCCGCTGTGAACGCGGCCTTCGGCACAGAGCTGTCCGCCGAGGATTTCACAAAGGTGATGAATACCATCCGCGCCGTGTATATTTCCACCGCCGGCTATATCGATCCCCACAGCAAAAACAACCTGGATCTTGTGGAATGGGCGAAGGAAGCCTATGCCCACGGCTGGGGCTATGTGTGGGGAACCTTTGGAACTGTATTGTCCCGCGGTTTTTACAAAGCAAAGGCGGAGCAGTATCCCGATGAAGTGGGCGGCTACGCGGATTTTATCGAGTCCCACTGGCTTGGTAGACGAACGGCGGACTGCGTCGGACTCATCAAAGGCTACGGCTGGCTGAACCCCGATACCCATGAGGTGGAGTACGGCACAAACGGCATGCCGGATATCGGCGCGGACACCATGTATGAAATCGCCACGGAGAAAGGAACGATTGATACCATCCCCGATATTCCCGGCTTGGCTGTTTGGCGCGAAGGACATATCGGGATCTATATCGGCGGCGGTGAGGTCGTCGAGGCTATGGGTACACAGTACGGCGTTGTAAAAACGGAGCTGTCGTCCGGCCGGTGGACGCATTGGCTGAAGATTCCGTATATCACTTATCTGGAAGGTGATGTAGGAGCGGCGCCCAATGAGAGCCGCGTCTGGCGGATTCTCTACGCGGAGATCGGCAACCCCTATGGCGTCGCGGGACTGATGGGAAATCTTTTCGCGGAAAGCGGACTGCAATCAAACAATCTGCAAGACAGCTATGAAGACTTCCTCGGTTACACCGATACCTCCTACACCCAGGCGGTGGACGATGGAAGCTATTCAAATTTCCCATCCGACAGTGCGGGCTTCGGCCTGGCCCAGTGGACGGTGGAGGATCGGAAAACGAGTCTGTTTGCCTTCGCGAGGGAACGGGGCTGCTCGATATCCGATCTGGATATGCAGTTGGCGTTCCTGTGTCATGAGCTGGAAACAAAATTCCCAGGCGTTCTTGAAAAATTGAAAAACGCTTCCTCTGTCCGAGAAGCTTCCGACTATGTACTGGTTCATTTTGAAGCGCCTGCGGATCAAAGCGAATCGGCAAAAGCCCGGCGCGCTTCTTACGGCAGCGTGTACTATGACAGGTATGGTCAAACAGGAGGATGAAAATGTTGCAAGCTGAATCAAACGCAAAAACAAGGCTCCAACAAAAGGTAGCCCACAACTATGCTTCGTTCCGAGAACAATGGCTGAAGCTGTCCCCGGCGGAGCTGATCGACCGGTGCGAGGAACTCGAGGCGGTCACTCGTATGGCAAAGACGCTTCCTGACGCCGTGTCGGAAGATGACGCGGAGTATCTGCTCCGCTTCAAGAATCCGTTGGAGGTGGTCAGCGACGCCTGGGTCAGCAGAAACGGGATCGACGCGCTCATCGCGGATGATGAGATGGGCCATCTGCTGTGGTCGCTTCGGGACCACGGGAATGCGGAAGATGATTATGAAATGGAAGATGACGACGAGCATCTGACGATGAGAATGTGAGGCGCGGCAATGCGTGGAAAAATGAAAACCATTCACGGCATCTACAAAAAGCACGGGCGGGCGGAATTTCTCGAAGCGGCCAAAGACTACTCTTCCCATGTGCATCCGGAGAGCATTGACAAGACCATCGACGAAATGGAATCCCGTTGGTTCGACGCGAGGCACACCATGACCGAAGCTGAGAAAATGGTTGAGGACTACAACAACGGCCTCACCGTTCTCAACAACGACGCCAGCCTTGCTTACGCCAGCGCGGGATTCGGAATGACCATGTGAGGAGGGGAATCCCATGAAGAAGATTTCTGTCAGCGTGTCCTACGACGAGGAGAAGCTCTCCACGCTCAGACTGTACCTCGAGCAGAAAGGGTTGAAGGTCGAGGATGAGGTGACCAAATCGCTGGATACGCTTTACGCCAAGCACGTCCCTGCCGGCGTCCGCGCGTTTCTGAATCTGCGCTCCGGCAACGCGGAGCCGCCCAATCCAAAGGTACGGAAGCTGAATACGGAACCAAAACCAAATTCGGAGATGACTGATCACGACCGGGAGGGTGAGGCCAAGAAGCCCATCCCGCGGATGTAGCCGGCTGTGGGAGCCGTGAAGCCCTTGTGTCGGCTTTTCCGACGCGGGACAGCCAGCAACCCGCCAAGAGAAGATAAGCCGAATTTGAGGCGGTTTCGGGCAGATGTTCAGGAGTGGGATGACGCCCATTTGGAGGATTCTCGACAGGGTCGAAAATCAAGCAGGACAAAGGCAAGGGGTTGCTGATGCACCCCTTGCCGAGTCACAGCGGACGGCAACGCCGACCGCGCAAGGGTTTTTGACGGCTTGAATGCCTCTTTTGCTGGGTTGCACCCTGTTCTGAAAATCTGAACTTAGGGTGGTTACCATAGAGCAAAAACACCGTGATTACAAGGATAATTGCGGGGTCACGAAATGAAGGAAGGAGTTGAGAATATGCCTGCGCCAAAAGACAAGTACAAGTTCGCGCTATGGCTCTACCCGGAAACACTGGCGAAAGTCAAGGAGCTTTACCGCAAAGATGATTGCGTCAGTAAGTCCGAGTTTATCGAGAAAGCCATTCGGTTTTATATCGGTTTCCTAACCGCGGAAGACAAATCCAATTTTCTTCCGAATATGTTTCTGTCAAACATGCGAGGAATCGTCTCAGAGAGTGATACAAGGATCAGCCGGTTACTCTTTAAAATGTCTGTAGAGATGGCAATTATGATGAATCTTCTTGCCTTTGAGTATCAAGTAGATCCAGATGTGTTGCAACGGCTTCGCGGTGAATGCGTAAAAGAAGTTAAGCGACTCAACGGTTCATTCTCATTCGAAGACGCGGTCAACTGGCAGAAGGACTAACGGATGGCAAAGCTCATTACCAAGTTCAAATATCTCAAACCGTCTGACAAAAGAAGCCCAGGTGGATACGCAAAATATATAGCAACCCGTGAAGGCGTTGAAAAGATAGATGACTCACAAAGGTATGCTCCCGAAACGAAAAGACAAAGAAAGTTCATTCAAAAACTCATTTCAGACTTCCCGGAGAGCATTTCCATGTTGGAGTATGAAGACTATCTGAATAATCCAACTCGTGAAAATGCGTCCGAGTTTATCTCAACAGCGATTGAGAATCACGCCGACGAAATTATGACCAGCAAAACCTATGCTGACTATATTGCAACACGGCCTCGAGCCGAGCGAATAGGTTCGCACGGCCTCTTTACCGACGAAGGCGTTCAAGTAAACCTGGCGAAGGTCTCGAAGGAATTGAATCTACACGACGGAAACGTTTGGACAGCAATCATCTCCCTTCGCCGTGAAGACGCGGAGAGACTTGGGTATAACACAGGAGAGCGTTGGCGACAAATGCTCCGTGCTCAGTCGCAGGAGCTGTCCGATCAGCTTCATATTCCGATGCAGGATCTAAAGTGGTTTGCCGCCTTTCATAACGAGGGGCGTCATCCACATGTGCATCTCATGGTGTACTCAACAAATCGCAGCGAGGGATTTTTATCAAAGAGTGGAATCGATAAGCTGCGATCATCCATAGCGCGAGAGATATTCCATCAGGATCTGATAAGCATCTATGAAAAGCAGACGGAGCGTCGGGATGTGCTTCGTGGACAGAGCCGGGATGTGATTGCTGAAATCGTTTCTCGGATCAACAGCGGCGCCTATGATAATCCTGTACTTGAAAACAAACTGCTCGAGCTTGCTGACCGACTGTCAAAAACGAGCGGCAAAAAACAATACGGATATCTGAAAGCAGACGTTAAGGCTATCGTGAATGGAATCGTTTCTGATCTCGCGGCCGACGAGCGAATCGCTTTGCTCTACGACCTGTGGTATGAACAGCGGGAAGAAGTTATTCGGACTTACACAGAGGAACTGCCGGAACGGATTCCGCTGGTGGACAATCCCGAATTCAAATCCATCAAGAACCTGGTCATTCAGGAGGCGCTCAATATTTCTTCCGACAGAGTGATCGCGGACGAGCAGGATGAGCAGGCCGAGGTTGACGCGGAGGCGTCTGAACCGGAAGCGGATGAGTTTGAGGAACAAGCGTATGCGCCTGCGCCAAGCGCTGTTCAGCGTTCCCGTATGTGGCAGTTATACCGGAAGGCCAAGGAACTGCTCGACCGAGAAAGCGACGCCTACGATCCGAACGCCGCCGTGGATCTGCTGATCGAAGCGGCCGGACTTGGATGCGGCGTCGCAGAATATCAGCTCGGAAAGATTTATCTCTACGGCAAAGAGGTAGAGCGGGATGATGAAAAAGCCGTTGCCTATCTGTCCTCCGCGGCGGAGCACGGAAATCCGTATGCCGAGCAGCTTTTGCATAGCATCCAGTCAAACCGCAGTTGGCCCGCGGCGCTTGGCGCGATCCGGCTGCTGCATCATCTGAGCAGGGTGATCCAAAACCAGCTTGATGAAGGAAAGAGGGATAACTCTGGCCTCATCGATCGAAAGCTCAAGAGAAAGATCGACGAGAAAAAACAAGCCCACGGCCTCAAGCAAGGATAAGGAGAAAATCATGTCAACAAAATATATTCATTTTACTGACGAGCAGAAGGAACAGGCTCGTCAGACAGATCTATGCGAGTTGCTTCGCTCTCAGGGTGAAACGCTCAAACGCTCCGGCTCGGAATACGAATGGCAGGATGGATCACAGAAGGTCACCATTCGTGGCAACCTGTGGTTCCACCAGTACGAGCGGCAGGGCGGCGACGCTATTGACTTCGTCCGAAGATTCTATCACAAGGACTATCCCGAAGCGGTAGAATATCTACTCGGCGGCTGTAACGGGACGCTGTCTGTCTCACCGCCGATAGAGCGGAAGCCATCCAAACCGTTTGAGCTGCCACCGCGAAATGATAATATGCGCAGAGTCTATGCCTATCTGCTGTCCCGGCGGGGGCTGGATCGTGAGGTAGTAAATGCTTTCGCTCATAAGCGGATGATCTATGAATCCGCACAGTACCACAACGCCGTGTTCGTTGGTTTCGATCCGGACGGCGTCCCTCGCCATGCCAATATGCGCGGCACAGGGAGCGAGAGTACCTTCAAGGGTAACGCGGACGGCAGCATGCCGGAGTACAGCTTTCACTGGACCGGACAAAGCCGCTACCTCTTACTGTTCGAGGCGCCGATAGATATGCTGTCCTATATCTCCATGCACAAGAAAAATTGGCAGCGGCACAGCTACGCCGCCGCTTGCTCGGTGTCTGACAGAGTTCTGTTTCAGATGCTGAAGGACAATCCCAATATTTCGGAGGTGTTCCTCTGCATGGACAGCGACGAACCAGGGCAGGCGGCCGCCAAAAGAATCAGCGATAAGCTGTTCACACAAGGAATCAACGCAAGAATCCTCGTTCCCGAACACAAGGACTGGAACGAGGATCTTTTATATCTGAATCAAGAAGAAAGCGAGGTGGAAGAACCATGTCAGGTATTACAACTCTGATTATCGTCGGAGCCATCATGTTTGCCGTCCTTGGCGGCGTGACCCTGCTGGCTCACATCTACAGTCTGAACAATATCAAGAGCAAGACTGTTGGCGACGGGCAGCACGGAACCGCCCGCTGGTTGACCAAAAGTGAGCAACGAAGGGTGTATCAACACATCCCGTTCACGCCCAAGAAATGGCGGGAGCAGGCTAAGAACGGCAAGACGCCTACCGGCGAAGATGGTAAACCTCTTCCGCAGGGCATCGTCGTCGGATGTACCGGTAACACCACTGCGATGGTGGACACCGGCGACGTCCATGTGCTGATGATCGGCGCGGCCGGCGTTGGTAAAACCGCCTTTTGGCTGTATCCCTGCATTGAGTATGCCTGCGCCAGCGGAATGAGTTTTCTGTCCACAGATACCAAAGGCGACGTCATGCGCAACTACGGCAATATCGCGAAGGGCTACGGCTACAATGTTTCCGTGATCGACCTCCGAAACCCAACCCGCTCCAACGGCAACAATCTTTTGCACCTGGTGAACAAGTATATGGACCTGTACCAGGCGAATCCCGACGCCCTTGTTTACAAGGCGAAGGCCGAGAAGTACGCGAAGATCATTTCCAAGACCATCATCCTCTCCGGCATGGACGCGGCTTCCTTCGGTCAGAACGCCTACTTCTACGACGCGGCCGAAGGGCTCTTGACAGCGACGATCCTGCTGGTGGCGGAGTTCTGCAAGCAGGAGGAACGGCACATTGTATCCGTGTTCAAGATCATTCAAGAGCTGCTGGCGCCTTCCGATAAGAAGGGCAAGAATCAGTTTCAACAGCTTATGGAGTTGCTCCCCAACGATCACAAGGCCAAGTGGTTTGCCGGAGCCGCCTTGAACACCGCCGAGCAGAGCATGGCGTCCGTCATGTCCACGGCCCTATCTCGGCTGAACGCCTTCCTGGACTCGGAGTTGGAACAGCTTCTGTGCTTCGACACGGAGATCGACGCGGAAAAGTTCTGCCGTGAGAAGTCCGCCATTTTTATCATCATGCCGGAGGAAAACCCCAACACCTTCTTCATGATCTCCCTGATCATCCAGCAGCTCTACCGGGAGATCCTGGCCGTCGCGGATGAGAACGGCGGTCAGCTCAAGAATCGTTGCGTCTTCTTCTGTGACGAGTTCGGTACACTGCCGAAAATTGAATCCGCGGAGATGATGTTCAGCGCCTCCCGATCCAGACGATTGCAGATTGTCCCGATCATCCAGTCCTTCGCCCAGCTCGAAAAGAATTACGGCAAGGAGGGTGGCGAGATCATTGTGGACAATACCCAAATCACCCTCTTTGGCGGCTTCGCACCCAACAGCTCTTCTGCGGACACCCTGTCAAAGGCCCTGGGGAGCCGCACCGTCATGTCCGGCTCCGTATCCCGAAGCAAGAACGACCCGTCTGAATCCCTGCAGATGATGGAGCGGCCACTCCTCACGCCCGACGAGCTGAAATCGCTGCCAAAGGGCGATTTTGTTGTGATGAAGACCGGCGTCCATCCCATGCGCGTCCACCTCAAGCTGTTCTTCAAGTGGGGCATTGAGTTTGACAAAGACCACCCCTATACGGTTGCCGAGAACGGAAATCGAAAGGTGCGGTACGCCAACAAAGCGGAGCTGATGGACGGCATCGTAAAGAAGTATCATTCCGAAGCCCTGCTGGAAGGGGATGCCACAGGAGAGGGCGGCAAAATGGCAGAACCCAAGCAGACGGGAGCAAAGAACCACCAGCCCCCTAAAGGCAATCGGAGCAGACAGCCGAAGCCCCGTCCCGAGCAATCCGAAAGAGGCGGTAAGAAAGGCGGCTCTCAGCCATCACAAAAGCCAGTGACCGCTGAAACAGGGCCGGAAGCCGCGCGGCAGGAGGTATCCGATGGGCAGACTTAATTTTCTGTATAAAATGGATCTTCCGCACCGTGCCAAATCCGTTTATATCTACCTTGCGGACAGAGCCAACAAGGACGGACAGTGTTGGCCGGCGATACCCACTATCGCCTGTGAACTGAAGCTGTCGCAGTCAACGGTGCGCCGAGCCTTGCAGGATCTTCGGAAAGCCGGACTGTTGGAAACCCAGCAGCGATACCGCAAGCATGGCGGCAAGAGTAGCTTGCTCTATGCTCTAAAGCAATGACTTTTTCATTACCACCTTTCACCAAGGGGGACGTCTGCCCTCTTGATGGAAGGTGGTACCTGTCATCATGGAAGGAGAAGGGGAACTTCCCACCTGAAAAGATATTACAGCAGAATAAAGAACACAAAAAGGCTGCAAGCCAAAGAGCGCTAATGCGGCAATGGCGACTCTGATTAACTGTGCTTAATCATTGTCTCAATGACGGCAAATATCTTTTCTCTGTCGTGTTTCGGAAGGTTTCTTAGCTTGTCGTTCAACAAAGAGCCCTTCACTTCATACCCAGTTTCGAGGACATCGTGTAACACCATATCTGCCGATACACCCAAGGCATTTACAATGCTAATGAAAGATTCAAGAGACGGGATTTTCTCGCCGCGCTCCACCATCCCGATATAGTTA
>CANQXH010000070.1 GCA_947627745.1 uncultured Oscillospiraceae bacterium | reverse complement strand
CAATGCCCGCTCGCAGGCCCAGGGAGCCGGAGAGGAAGCCCACATAGGTGGGGCTGCCGGAGCAGCCCAGGTCCCCCGCCAGGGCCAGCAGGGCAAACAGGGCCGTTCCCCCGGCGGGAAGGGCCCGGGCGGCCATGGAGAAGGTCCCCGGCCACAAAATGCCCACACTAAAGCCGCACAGGCCGCAGCCCAGCAGGCCCAGGACGGGAAGGGGGGACCCGGCGATCAGCAGGTAGGCCCCCAAGCACGCGATGCCGCAGACGGCAATGCTTTTTTCCAATGGCAGCCGGTCCCCCAGCTTGCCGTAGATCGCCCGGGACAGGCCCATCATCCCGGCAAAGAACATGGGCCCCGCCAGATCGCCCACCGTCTTTGCCACCCCCAGGGCCTCCTCGGCAAAGAGGGAAGCCCACTGGCTCACCGCCTGCTCGCAGGCCCCGGCGCAGAGCATCAGCAGAAACAGCGTCCAGAACAGGCCGCTTTTCAGCAGGGCGGGCAGGCCCATTTCCCGCTGCCCCTCGGGCAGCAGCCCGGCGATGGGCACCCGGGTGAAGGCGAACAGGTTTCCCAGAGGCACCAGAGCCCAGAGAAGCGCCAAAACCGGCCAATTCTCCACCCCAAACAGGGCGAAAAAGCCGGTACTCAGCAGCACCACGGCCATATGGCCCCAGCAGTAGAAGGAGTGGAGCAGGCTCATGGCCCCGGCCTTGTTCTCCGTGGGGCAGGCCTCCATCACGGGGCTCACCGTCACCTCCAGCAGCCCGCCCCCCAGGGCGTAGCACACCACGGCCACCAGAAGGCCCCAGTAGGGGTCCGGCAGCAGCCCCGGCAGAATCGCCAGAAGGATCAGCCCCAGGGCGGCGGCTCCGTGGGCCAGCACCATACTGGCCCGGTAGCCCAGCCGGTCTACCCACTTGACAGACAGCAGATCCACCAGCAGCTGCACCCCAAAATTCAAGGAAACCAGCAGGGTGATCCGCTCCAAGGGAATGCCGTAGCGCCGCTGGAAGGTCAAAAACAGCAGCGGCGCGAAGTTATTGACAATGGCCTGCACCACATAGCCCACGAAGCAGGCATAGATGGTGGGGCGGTAGTTCTTTTCCATGTGTATGTTCCTCTCAGAAAAAACCGGACGGGGACGCCGTCCGGTTTTTGTCAGATACCCAGCAGCTCCTTGAGCTCCTCCTTGGGCCGGTAGCCGATCACCTTTTCCACCTGTTCGCCGTGGTCCATCAGGATCATGGTGGGGATGCTGACGATCCGGAATTGGGCCGCCAGAGCGCCCTGCTCGTCCACATTGATCTTGCCCAGCACCAGGTTTTCGTTCTCCTCGGCGATCTCGTCCAGCACCGGGGAGACCATCCGGCAGGGGCCGCACCAGGTCGCCCAGAAGTCCAGCAGCACCGGCTTTTCGGACTTGGTCACCAGCTCCTCATAGTTTTCCTGGGTGATCTCATACTTGGTCAACGCAACCACTCCTTTGCTTGAGACTATCCACAGTATAACCCATTTCTCCCAAAATTGCAACGGTATTTTCAGTCTTGACAATTTCCCCGGAACCCGGGTATACTAAAAACGGAGGAATGAATATGGATACCTGTGAAACCTGTCAAAATTGCGGCGGCGGCTGCCCCGGCTGCCGGGGCAGCCTGGAGCTGACCCCGGGAGAAGTGGAAATGCTGACGAAGCTGGGGCAAATTCCCTTTCTGCCGGTGGCCCGGCGGGCTGGGGACGAGGAACCGGTCTATCTGGAGGACGATCTTCGCCCGCCGGAGGAGTACAGCCTGATCTTAAAGCTCCTGGAGCGGAAGGGCCTGGTCAGCCTGGACTTTGACCAGCCCCTGACCCGCTTCGATTACAGCGCCTACGCCGACTTTCCCCTCCAGGGAAGCGTGGCCCTTACCGCCCGGGGTCAGGGCGTGGTGGAGCTGCTGGAGACCCAGGGCATTACCTAACCCGCCGTTTTGAAAACGGCGGGTTTTTACGGCTCCTCCAGCGCCCGCCGGAGCTTTTCCAATGCCCGCTTTTCGATCCGGGAGACATAGCTCCGGCTGATGCCGATGGCCTGGGCCACCTCCCGCTGGCGGCTGGGCGCCCGCCCGCCCAGACCGTAGCGCATGACGATCACCTGCCGCTCCTGCTCCGTCAGGCACCGGTCCACCGCCCGCAGCAGCTCCTGCCGGGTCTCCCGGCTGCTCACCCGTTCCAGCAGGTCCTCGTCATCGCTGACCACGTCCATCAGGGACAGGGCCGCCCCGTCCGCCCCGGTCTCGATGTAGTCCGACAAGGAAACGTCCTGGCTGGACTTGCGCTGACTGCGGAAGTACATCAGGATCTCGTTTTCCACGCACCGGGCGGCATAGGTGGCCAGCCGCACGCCCTTGGCCGCGTCAAAGGTGGTAATCCCCTTGATGAGCCCGATGGTGCCGATGGAGATCAGGTCCTCCTGGTCGGCGGTTTGGGTGTAATACTTTTTCATGATGTGGGCAACCAGGCGCAGGTTCCGTTCGATCAGAATATTCCGGGCCTCCAGGTCCCCTTGGGCGACCAGGGCCAGGTAGTGCTGCTCCTCTTGAGCCGTCAGGGGCCGGGGAAAGCTCCCGCTGGACAGTTGTAGGGAGTACAGCAGCCCGCTGAGCATCAGCCATACGGCGGCGTTCATACGCCTCACCTCCATGGCAACTCTATTCGCCCCGGTTTGTCCGTTTTCCTGGGAAAAGGGGAAAATGCCTGTCCCTTTTTGTGTGAAGATCAAAGGCCGCCCAGTTCACCGGGGAGCCGGTGAGCTGGGCGGCCTGTTTCTTGGATTCCGTTTTAATGGGAAGGTGAATCAGCACCGCCGGAAGCGTGCCCTTTCGCTCCGAAAGGCTTTCGCGGCATTTGGGCGAACGGAAAGCTATCGAGTCAAAGTCAGGATCCCAGCGCAATATGAAACGCGCGTAAAAGAAAGATTTGGGAATGCGCTTTTCAGTTCATCGGCAACAAAATAGATCTCTTCATCATCCCATTCCTCACCGGCCGCCGCCCGGCATTGCTCCAGTTCCGCGCGCGTCTCAAAAGCAACGTCGCCAATCAAAATCCGCCCATCCTCTTTTAGACAGCCTTGTAGCGTGTGGAGAAAAACGATCTTCTGTTCATCCGTCAAATGATGCAGCGAGTACGTCGCCACAATAAAATCGTAACGGAATCGGCGCAAAGGTTCCGCTAATCCCTGGGTAAAATCCCCCTGAAAAAGACGCGCGCCCGGCATTTTCTTGGCTGCCAGCTCGATCATTTTGGGGGAGAAATCCTGCCCATAAACAGTGCAGCCGTGTTCATATAATTTTGCCGTGAGCGTACCGGTGCCAAACCCGAGATCCAGCACAGCCGCGTTTTGCTTTTCAAGAACGGTTTGGTAGATGTGTCCAAGCACGTCTTTGTACCCGGCAAATGGATAGGTTTGCTGTTCGTCGGAGAGCCCGACCGTTTTGTCATAAGCATCCGCCCACAAGTCAAAACCTGTTTGATCTAACAAGTCTACACCTCCTGATTTCCGCCTGCCGAAGGGCCGCCCACTCGGCGCTTCGCGTTATAGCGCCCAAATAGGGAAAAATCAACCACGGCTCCATCCATGACAAAAAACGCTCCGGCGGTTTTCCCCGTCGGAGCGTTTCCATTACACCTCGTAGATGGCCAGGCTGGCCTTCATCATCATATAGGCGTCCAGCTTGCCCACCAGTTCCATGGGCGCGTGCATCCCCAGCAGGGGTACGCCGGCGTCCACGGTGACGATGTTCCGGTTGGCCATGAAGCCGGCGACAGTCCCGCCGCCGCCCAGGTCCACCCGGCCGATGGTATTGATCTGCCACAGGACCCCGGCGCCGTCCAGGGCCTTGCGGATATGGCCCAGGGCCTCGGCAGAGGCGTCGGAAGCGCCGCTCTTGCCGCCCCGGCCGGTGTACTTCATGATGGCGACACCGTAGTTAACATAACTCGTATTCCGCCGGTCAAAGGCGTCGGCAAAGGTGGGGTCGTAGGCGTTGGCCACGTCGGAGGACAGGCAGAAGGAGTTCTTCAGCACCTGGTTGGGGTCGGCGTCCATGGACTTGCAGATGTCCGCCACAAAGGTGTCGAAGGCCCGGCTCTGCATACCGGAAATGCCCACGGAGCCGATCTCCTCCCGGTCCGCCAGCACGCACACGCAGGTGTGGACGGGGTTTTCCAGCTCCAGGATGGGCTCCAGGGCGGCATAGGCGCAGACCCGGTCGTCATGGCCGTAGGCGCTGAGCAGGCTCCGGTCCAGGCCCGCCTCCCGGCACTTGCCGGCGGGCACCATGGTCAACTCGGCGGAGCGGAAGTCCGCCTCGGTAATGCCGTACTTCTCATTGAGGATTCGCAGGATGTTCAGCTTCACCAGGTCCGCGCCCTCTCCTTCCAGAGGCTCGGTGCCCAGCAGGACATTGAGCTGCTCGGCGGTGATGCCCTCGGCCAGGGACTTTTGCATCTGCTCCCGGGCCAGGTGGATCATCAGGTCCGTGATGAACAGCACCGGATCTTCCGGGTCCTCGCCCACCTTGACGGTGACGACGCTGCCGTCCTTCAGGCTGACCACGCCGTGGAGGGCCAGGGGAATGGTGGGCCACTGGTACTTCTTCACGCCGCCGTAGTAATTGGTCTTGAAGTAGGCAAACTCGCTGTCCTCATAGAGCGGCATGGGCTTTAAGTCCAGCCGGGGGGAGTCGATGTGGGCGGCGCAGAGGTTCATGCCCTCCTCCAGGGGGGCGGAGCCGATCACCGCCAGGTAGATGTTCTTGCCCCGGTTGTTCAGATAGACCTTGTCGCCGGGTTTCAGCGCCTTGCCGGGGGTCATGGGCTGGAAGCCCTTGGCCTGGGCCTCCGCCTCCGCCCAGGAGGTGGCCTCCCGCTCGGTCTTGCACTGGTCCATAAAGGCGGCGTACCGCTTGGCATAGGCGTTCATCTCCGCCCGCTGCTCCGGCGTGAGCAGGGTGTAGCCGTTTTTCTTGGTGTAGGTGAGTTTGTCCCGCAGTTCGTCAGTTGTCATGGTGTTCGCTCCTATTCACATTATTTTTCTTCATTATAGGGTGGCCAGTTTTCGGAAAAAAACCAGGCATGTCTCCAAAAATTCCGCCTCCGTGCCCCGATTTTCCAGACAGTGATCGCACCGGATGCGGTAAAATGATTCCGGCTGCTGGGCCTGGATTCGGGAAAGAGCATAGTCCCGGGTCACACCGTCCCGGGCCATGATCCGGGCCAGCCGGTCCTCCGGCGGGGCGGTCACCGCCACAGTGACGTCGCACAGCTCCGCCAGGCCCCCTTCAAACAGGGCGATGGCGTCGATGGCGGCAAAAGAAGGCTGCTTTTCCCGCAAAATGGCCTCTATCCGGGCCTTTACCGCCCCGTGGGTGATCCGATTCAGATCTTGTAGGGCCTGGGGATCCCCATAGACCAGGGCTCCCAGCTTCCGCCGCTGCAAGGTTCCATTCTCCACCGTCCCCGGGAACCGGGCCTCGATGGCGGCGAGCAGCCGGGGATCGGTGGCAAGCAGCTCATGATAAATTTCGTCGCAGTCCAGGCACAGTCCGCCCAAATTCGACACCGCCCGCAGCGCGGTGGATTTCCCGCAGCCGGTGCCGCCGGTGATGCCAACAATCATGGCTCCGCCTCCGCGTCCACAAAGGTAAAGCCCGCCGCCTTGGCCAGGCGATTGGCCACCGCGAAGCCCACGCCCTCCCCGGCGGGGCAGCGGGCAAAGATCCGCCGGACCTGGGGGCTGTCCAGCTCCCGCAGAGCGGAAAAAAGGCCGGCGGACAGGGTCTCGGGTTCGGCTTCCCGGCCATAGGCCAGGGGCCGGCAGTCCCCGTAAAGGGGAAGCTCCTCCTGGAAGCACAGCACCCGATCCCCGGAGGCAAAGTGGTCATGGACGTACCGGGCCGCCGCCTGACTGCTCCCCCGAACGATGATGACCTTGCCTTGGGGGGCATAGTGGCGATATTTCATGCCGGGGGCCTTCACCACCGCGTCCCGGTCGATGCTTCCCAGCACCGCCCGGTCCACCTGAAGGCTGCCCAAAACCGCCTCCAGCGCCTCCCGGGAGACGCCGCCGGGGCGGAGCAGACGGGGCGTGTCCTCTGTCAGGTCCACAATGGTGGATTCCACCCCCACCCGGCAGGGGCCGCCGTCTACCACCGCCGGAATGCGGCCGTCGTGATCCGCCAGCACATGCTGGGCGGTGGTGGTGGAGGGCTTGCCGGAGAGATTGGCGGAAGGCGCCGCGATGGGCGTTCCCGCCAGTTCAATGATCCGCCGGGTCACCGCCGTCTCCGGGCAGCGGATAGCCACCGTGTCCAGCCCGGCTGTGGTGCGCTTCGGAACACAGTCCCGGGCGGGCAGGACCATGGTCAGGGGACCGGGCCAGAACCGCTCCGCCAGGGTATAGGCGAAAGCCGGAATGGAATGGCAGTACCGCTCCGCCTGGGCCATGCCGGTGACGTGGAGGATCAAAGGATTGTCCTGGGGACGGCCCTTGACCCGGAAAATCTCCGCCACCGCCTCTTCATTGAGGCCGTCCGCCCCCAGGCCGTAGACGGTCTCCGTGGGCAGGGCCACCAGCTTCCCGTCCCGGATCAGCGCCGCCGCGATCTCCGGCGTCCGGGGGTCGGCGGCGGGCAGAAGAAGGGTGTTCATTCTTTTTGCTCCTTTGAGATGGAGGCTTTTGGGCTGCGGATATCGCCAAATCGATACCGGGCAGGCCCAGCAGATAAATCAGTTACCGCCAGTCTCGGCGCGTATTGCCCGCCACTTGAAAAGTGAAGCGTTGCTATCCGCAAAACCGATACCAGGCGAGCCCAGCAGATGAATCGATCATTGCCAGTCCCGGCGCGCATTGACCGCGGCGGCACGCCGCGCGTATTAGTCCGTGGGCTGGTTGGCGGCCTCAATAATCTGGACGAACTTCTCCGGCACCAGGGAGGCGCCGCCAATCAGCCCGCCGTCGATATCCGGCTGGGCCAGCAGCTCGTAGGCGTTCTTCTCGTTCATGGACCCGCCGTAGAGGATGGAGATGGCCCGGGCGTTCTTGGAGCTGTAAAGCTTGCGCACCACTACCCGGATATGTTCGCAGACCTCCTCCGCCTGCTCCGGGGTGGCCGTCCGGCCGGTGCCGATGGCCCAGATGGGCTCGTAGGCAATGACCACCTTGCGGATCTTGTCCTCGGGCACGCCCTGGAGAGCCAGCTTGATCTGCATGGCGATCCACTCGCTGGTGATCCCGGCCTCCCGCTGCTCCAGGCTCTCGCCGCAGCACAAAATGGGGATCAGCCCGGCGTTCAGCGCCGCCAGGACCTTGGCGTTGATCTGCTGATCCGTCTCGCCCATGGCCCGGCGCTCGGAGTGGCCGATGATCACATACTTGCAGCCGGCGTCCAGCAGCATCCCCGTGGAGATCTCCCCGGTGTAAGCCCCGGAGGGATTGGAATTGCAGTTCTCCGCGCCGATGCTCACCCGGGTCTCCCGCATGGCCCGAACGGCGGCGGGAATGCACACGGCGGGCACGCACAGGGCAATGTCACACCACCGGCCCCGGGGCAGCATCCCCTTCAGGGCGGTCATAAATTCCTTGGTCTCGCTGGGGGTCTTGTTCATTTTCCAGTTGCCGGCGATCACCGTTCTGCGATATTTTCTATTCATAAATGATACTCCTTTATTATGTTGACATCCGGGATTGACCCGATGAGAATATTCCAGGTTATGGCTTGGTCAAAAGGCCGGCCGGGGGAGGCTCCCCCGGCCGGGCAAATGGGGGGGAATTTTTTACTTGTCTTCCAGGCAGGCGATGCCGGGCAGCTCCAGGCCCTCCAGGAACTCCAGAGACGCGCCGCCGCCGGTGGAAATGTGGGTGATCTTGTCGGCAAAGCCCAGCTGCTCGCAGGCAGCCGTGCTGTCGCCGCCGCCAACGATGGTCACCGCATCGGAATCGGCCAGACCCTGAGCCACGGCGATGGTGCCCTTGGCCAGGGTGGGGTTCTCAAACACGCCCATGGGTCCGTTCCAAACCACGGTCTTGGCGGCCTTGGCAGCCCCGGCGAACAGCGCCCGGGTCTTCTCGCCGATGTCCAGACCCATCTTGTCAGCGGGAATGGCGTCGGAGTCCACGGTCTCCACTTCCACAGGCCCGTCGATGGGATCGGGGAAGGCGTCCGCCACCACGGTGTCGATGGGCAGCAGGAGCTTGACGCCCTTGGCCTCGGCCTTGGCCATCATATCCTTGCAGTAGTCGATCTTCTCCTCGTCCAGCAGGCTCTTGCCCACGCCGCAGCCCTTGGCGGCCAGGAAGGTGTAGGCCATGCCGCCGCCGATGATCAGGGTGTCCACCTTCTCCAAGAGGTTATTGATGACGTTGAGCTTGTCGGAGACCTTGGCGCCGCCCAGGATGGCCACGAAGGGCCGCTCGGGATCCGCCAGGGCCTTGCCCATGATGGAAACTTCCTTCTGCACCAGGTAGCCGGACACGGCGGGCAGATAGTCCGCCACCCCGGCGGTGGAAGCGTGGGCCCGGTGGGCGGTGCCGAAGGCGTCGTTGACGAACAGATCCGCCATGCTGGCCAGCTCCTTGGCAAATTCGGGGTCGTTCTTGGTCTCGCCCTTCATGTAGCGCAGGTTCTCCAGAAGCATCACCTCGCCGTCCTTCAGGGCGGCGGCCTTGGCCTTGGCGTCCTCGCCCACCACGTCGGCGGCCATGATAACCGGCTTGCCCAGCAGCTCGGACAGACGCTGGGCCACCACCTTCAGGCTCAGCTCGGGCTTCCACTCGCCCTTGGGCTTGCCCATGTGGGAGCAGAGAATGACCTTGGCGCCGTGGTCCATCAGATACTCGATGGTGGGCAGGGCGGCCACGATCCGCTTGTCGGAGGTGATGACCCCCGCCTTGGTGGGGACGTTGAAGTCGCAGCGGCACAGCACCCGCTTACCGGCGACGGACACATCCTCGATGGACTTCTTGTTGTAATTCATTTGCACATTCCTCCACTTGATCGGGGCAATTCGCCCCGCATTTTTCCGTAGTCCCGCAGACCTGGAAAATCCAGCTGCCGCAGGGCTTCATAGACTGTGATGGCAACCGCGTTGCTCAGGTTCAGGCTCCGGGCCTCCGGGCGCATGGGCAGCCGCAGGCAGCAGTCCCGGTGGGCCTCCAGAAAAACCTCCGGCAAGCCCTTGGTCTCCTTGCCGAAGAACAGGTAGCACCCGTCCTCAAAGCGGGCCTCGCTGTACCCCCTGGGGGCCTTGGTGGACAGGCACCACATCTGCCGGACCTGGTTCCTGGCGAAAAAGTCCGCCAGGTTCTCATAGTCCCGGACCTGCACCATGGGCCAGTAGTCCAGCCCCGCCCGCCGCACGGCGGCGTCGGAGATGGAAAAGCCCAGAGGCCGGATCAGATGCAGCACCGCGCCGGTGGCGGCGCAGGTGCGGGCGATATTGCCGCAGTTCTGCGGGATCTCCGGTTCCACCAACACCACGTTCAGCACCGGGCAGCACCCCCTCCGTCCCAAAAAGCCCCAGTGAGCCTTCAATATTGTATGCCAAAGTTTCCCTAAAATCAATCCGAAAAACATATATTTTTTAACTTTTCATGAGTATTCACAGAAAGACTTTCCCTGGCGGCGGAAATTTGTGAAAAATGCGACTATCCGCCGGGACAGCCAAAAACCGCCGGGGTTTTCGGGCAAAATTCGGGCGTTTTTCACCTTGAAACCGGATTCCGCCGGTGTTATACTATTGGCGTTTTTGATCCAAGCATCGATCTGGACGGTGATTTCCCTTGACAGAGCAAAAAGAGCGCCTTTTTTCCAACCGAGCCTTGGCGCTGCTGATTTTTCCGCTGATCATTGAACAGGCCCTGGCCACCCTGGTGGGCATGTGCGACGGGGTGATGGTCTCCTCCGTGGGAGAGGCGGCAATCTCCGGCGTGTCCCTGGTGGACATGATCAACAATGTGATCCTCAACCTCTTCGCAGCCCTGGCCACCGGCGGCGCCGTGGTCACCAGTCAGTACCTGGGGGCCCGGCAGGAGGAGAGCGCCCGGCGCTCCGCCGGGCAGCTGGTGCTGATGGCGGCCTTCTTCGGCCTGGTGGCTATGGCGGTGTGCCTGGCCCTGGCCAAGGGGATGCTGTCCTTGTTCTTTGGCGCCATCGAGGAGAGCGTCATGTCCGCCGGGCTGCTCTACTTCCGCATTACGGCCCTGTCCTTCCCCTTTATCGCCCTGTACAACGCCGGGGCGGCGCTGTTCCGCAGCGTGGGCAACAGCCGGGTGTCCATGGCTGTGGGGCTGCTGATGAACGCCATCAACGTCGGCGGCAACTACCTGTGTATTTTCCACCTGCACATGGGGGTGGAGGGCGTGGCCATTCCAACGGTTCTTTCCCGGGCGGTGGCGGCGGTGGTGATTCTGGCCCTGGCCTCCCGGCCCAGCCAGACTCTGCGGATCCAGGCCCGGAACCTAAAGTCCATCCAGCCCCGCATGATGGGCCGGATCCTCCACATCGGCATCCCCTCCGCCTTTGAGAACAGCCTGTTCCAGCTGGGCCGGGTGGTGGTGGTGAGCATGATCGCCTCCCTGGCTCTGACCTACCAGACCTCCGCCAACGCGGTGGCCAACAATATCGACTCCCTGGGGGTCATCATCGGGCAGAGCATGAGCCTGGCCATGGTGACGGTGATCGGCCGGTGCGTCGGCGCCCAGGACACGGACCAGGCCATGTACTATCTAAAAAAGCTGATGTGGCTAGCCTACCTGGCCCAGGGGATCTCCAGCGCCCTGGTGATCGTCTTCTGTGGGCCGCTGGTGGGGCTGTACAGGAAGCTGTCCCCGGAGGCGGTGGAGCTGTCCCGGCAGCTGATTTTGGTCCACAACGGCTTTTCCATCCTCCTGTGGCCGGCGGCCTTCGTGCTGCCCAACGCCCTGCGGGCCTCCAACGACGTGCGGTTCACCATGGTGGTCAGCATCGCCTCCATGATCGCCTTCCGGGTCAGCCTGAGCTGGGTGCTGTGCGTCCAGCTGGGCTACGGCGCCCTGGGGGTGTGGATCGCCATGGTGGTGGACTGGGTGTGCCGGGCCGGGTTCTTCGTGGCCCGGACCCTCTCCGGCAAGTGGAAGACCATGTACCATCCAGACGCCGCGTAGAAATGATTCACCCCCCGGCTCCGCCGGGGGGATTCTTTCTATGCCGCATTTTTAGAATGAAGCGCTCCGTTACAGCCCATTGGTCAAATGAAGCTGCCCCGCGTCCATGGTGAAGACCGCCGCGTATTGATTTCTAGCTTCGGGCGTGAGATGGTGCGTGACGCTGATACAGGTGACATTTTCCAGCGCCAAAATGCCCCGCTCCACCGCGTTTGCGGTTTGTTCATCTAAAGCTGAGGTCGCCTCGTCCATCAGCAGTATATCCTTGCCGCTGAGCAAAGCCCGGGCAATGGCGACGCGTTGGCATTCGCCGCCTGAAAAGTTGCTTCCGTTCTCCTCTACAAGGGTATCAAGCCCCTGGGGCAGCTGGGCGATCAACCCCGTCAACCCCGCTTTGTCCGTGGCCTCCAAGATTTTCTGTTCTGAATAGGGCTTCCACATTGTCAGGTTATTGCGGATACTGTCCTTAAAAAGAAACGTGCTTTGATGGATCATGGCGACGTCGTCAGGCAGGGCCTCGTCTTCGTCAGTGCAGATTTTGCCGTCATATTGGGGGTAGTATCCCGCGAGGAGCTTTAACAGCGTGCTTTTCCCGCTGCCGCTTTTCCCAATGACCGCGTATTTTTTCCCCTTTTCAAAATCAGCCGACAGATTTTCCAAAACCACCCGATCCCCATATCGAAAGCCTACATTCCGAAGGGAAATACGGTTCTTCACCGGGCGCGCCGCGCTTTTTTCAGAAGCCTTCGGCTTGGAAAACGCGTCCAGGGTTTCAAGCACGGGTTTGGCGGATCGTAATTCGCTGATTTTTGCCGACAGCTCAAAGGCGGGGGAGATCACCTGACCGGTGAGCTGGGTGACCGCTACGATGCTGCCGATGGTGATGTATCCTTTTACCGCGAAAAATCCGGCCAGGCCCATTACCAAAAACTGTACCGCGATAGAGGCGAAAGTAGCCAGACCGCTCACCTTTGCCATCAGCGACGACAGATGCTCCTTGCTGCTTTCTAAGCTTTTGGCGCTTGCCGAAAACTGCGGAAGCATTTCCCCGGCGGCATGATAGGTCTTGATCACTTCAAAGCCGTTCAGCAAATCACTGACTTTCTCATTGTAAGCCGTGGTCGCTTCCAGGACTGTCCCCGTGGCCCGCCCCAGGGCCTTCGCGAAAAGGCTCGGAAGCAAGCTCGGAATCGCCATCGCCACAATGGAAATCACCGCGATCACCGGGTTCATCCAGATCAGCACGGCGGCGGCAAAGACGATGCTTATAACGGAGTCCGCCAGAGAAAGACGGTTTTCCAGGACCTTTTGCTCAATAATTGAGAAGTTCTGATTAAAAGCGGTGACGTAGGCCGCGCTGCCTGTATTCTCGTAGTCGGCAATGCTGGTCTCTAAAGTACCTTTCGCCAGAGCATCGCGCATTTGAAGCAGAGATTTCCGAATAAAGTACGCTTTGCAGCGCCCGGAGAAATAGACCAGCAGGCCTGTGCAGGCGGCGTATAGGACGCTGACGATTAGAACGTCCCGCAAGCTGCCGACATTTTTGCTGACAATGGACGTCTCCGCCGCGTCGATCAACGCGCTGAGTAAAACCGCGACCCCCACGGTTGCCGCGTTTGTTAGAAGCTGTAAAACAAACAGCGGGATATATTCCCATTTGCGTCTCTTCATAGCGTTTCCTCCTCGTATAATAAATTTCAAAGTTAACAATCAAGTATCAGCAGGTTTTAAGATGCCCGTGATACAATAGCT
>CANQXH010000069.1 GCA_947627745.1 uncultured Oscillospiraceae bacterium | reverse complement strand
GGCCCCCAAAGCCCCCCACGTCGGAGCAGACCCCCGGGGTCATGGTCCGGGCGATGTGTGCTTTCATCAGCTCCACCGCTTTGTAGCCGGCGGTGATGTCCACCCCGGCGGCGGCGTAGCTCTCCGATCTCGATTGCAGGTTCATAGACTACTCCTTTCCGTCCCAGCAGTAGGTACACAGCTTGCATTTGTCCAGCCCGATGGCCTCCACGATGCCGTCCAGGGTCTGGAATTCCAGGGAAGCGAAGTGGAATTTGTCGCAAATGGCCTGGCGCAGCTTCTTGCCCCGCTCCGTCCGGCCGTCGGCGTACTCCTCGATATGGTTCAGGCCCTCCTCCCCTTCCAGTTCCACCATCACCCGGCGGGCGATAAGCTCCATGTCGCTGGTGGCTCGGGAGAAGTTCAGGTATTTGCACCCATACATGATGGGCGGGCAGGCCGAGCGCATATGCACCGCCTTGGCGCCGTTGGCGTAGAGGAAATCCACCGTCTCCTTGAGCTGAGTACCCCGGACGATGGAATCGTCCACGAACAGCAGCTCCTTGTCCTGGATCAGCTCCCGGACCGGGATCTGCTTCATCTTGGCGATCTCGTTCCGCTCCGACTGATGGGCGGGCATAAAGCTCCTGGACCAGGTGGGGGTGTACTTAATGAAGGCCC
This sequence comes from uncultured Oscillospiraceae bacterium, assembly GCA_947627745.1. Lineage (GTDB taxonomy): Bacteria > Bacillota > Clostridia > Oscillospirales > Oscillospiraceae > Faecousia. The sequence goes on along the minus strand of CANQXH010000069.1, from coordinate 12,307 downwards.
GGGCGAAGGGAATCCCGCTTTCCTGGGCGTAGCCGATGGCGTGGGGCGTGCCGGAATCCGGGACGCCCCCCACATAGTCCACCGGGGGCTCCGCCCCGGTCTCCCGGTCGTTTTGGGCCATGATCTCGCCATTGCGGTAGCGCATGATCTCCACATTGACCCCTTCGTAGCAGGAGGTGGGATAGCCGTAGTAGCTCCACAAAAAGGCGCAGATGCGCATCTTGTCCCCCGGGGGCGACAGCTGGGTGATCCCCTCAGGCCGCAGCTCCAGGATCTCCCCGGGGCCCAGCTCCCGCTCCTTCTCATAGCCCAGCTTCAGGAAGGCGAAGTCCTCCATGCTCACGCTGTAACCGTCCTCGTTCCGGCCGATCTGGACCGGCAGACGGCCCAGCTTGTCCCTGGCGGCGATCATGCTGCCGTCGTCCCGGAGGATTAAAATGGAGGCAGTGCCCTGAATCTGCTCCTGGGCAAAGAGAATGCCCTCCACAAAGCTGTCCTTCTGATTGATCAGGGCGGCGGCCAGCTCGGTGGTGTTCACCTGGCCGCCGGTCATGGCGTCGAAGTGGCCGCCGCTGGAAAGCAGGTACTTGTCGATCAGTTCATCCGCGTTGTGGATGATCCCCACGGTGCAGATGGCGTAGGTCCCCAACCGGGAGCGGATCATCATAGGCTGGGGGTGGGTGTCGCTGATGCAGCCGATGGCCGCCAGGCCCTTCATCCGCTGACCAATGCGCTCGAATTTGGTGCGGAAGGGGGCGTTTTCAATGTTGTGGATCTCCCGCTGCAAGCCGATCTCCGGATCCCAGGCGGCCATGCCGCCCCGCCGGGTGCCCAGGTGGGAATGGTAGTCCACCCCGAAGAACACATCCATCAGGCAGCTACTCCGGGATGTGATGCCAAAAAAACCTCCCATGGCAGCCTCCTTACAGCTTCTCCAAGACGGCGGCGTCCTTGGCAAGGACCTTTTCCCCGTCCAGGCGGCGCTTTTCGTTCAGCTTTTCCGCCAAGGCCCCATCCTCCACCGCCAGGATCTGGGCGGCCAGCAGGGCGGCGTTGGCTCCCCCGTCAATGGCCACGGTGGCCACGGGGATGCCGGTGGGCATCTGGACGGTGGACAGAAGGGCGTCCAGCCCGTCCAGGTTGGCGCCCCGGCAGGGAATGCCAATGACAGGCAGGGTGGTGTTGGCTGCCAGAGCCCCCGCCAGGTGGGCCGCCATGCCGGCGGCGGCGATGATCGCCCCGAAGCCGTTGTCCCGGGCGCCCTTGGCAAAGGCCGCGGCGGCTTCCGGAGTCCGGTGGGCGGAATAGATATGTACCTCAAAGGGGATGTCCAGGCCCTTCAAGGTGTCGGTTGCCTTGCGGATGATGGGCAGGTCGCTGTCGCTGCCCATGACGATGCCGATTTTCTTCATGCGGTTCCTCCAAAATAAGATATGACAAAGAAAAAAGGGCACACTTGACCACGCAATGGTAAATGTGCCCAGACGGTGGCTGCCTCCGCGCCACAGTGGTGCCCCACAATCCCGTCAAAATATGGGACGGTTTGCAAATCCACAAGAATTTTAACAGACCATTCCCTCGGTGTCAAGCCAAACCGAGGCATTTTCGCCATTTTTCCCTTTTGACTCCAATTCTCTCCCGGGGAGCATTCGATTTTGTGGATATTTTCACCGAGGAAACTCCTCCACGTCCAAATCCCGGAAGGGATAGACCCGCTGCCAGCCATCGGCGGTCCGCTGAATGGAGCTGCGGTGGCTTGACAGCAGCCGGACCAGGTCGTACACATCGATCCAGATCTCGGAATTGCACTCCTTCTGCTTTTCGTCAAAAATCAGCTGCAAGCCAAAATGGAGGTGGACCGTCTCGATATTGTTGGTGTTTTCCTTATCGGAGTAGCCGGTGCGGCCCATGAAGCCGATCAGGTCCCCCGCCTGGACCACGTCCCCCACCTGCAACCCCGGGGCAAAGGGGTGATCCTTCTGCAAATGGGCATAGTAATAGTACCGCCGGGAGTCGCCTGAGCGGATGCCCACCCGCCAGCCACCGTACCGGTTCCAGCCCATGGCCTCCACGATGCCCCCCTCCACCGCCACGATGGGGGTACCCAGGGCGCCCATCAAATCGTTGCCTAGGTGCTTCCGTGCAAAGCCGAAGGACCGGCTGACGCCAAAATCGTCGCAGTGGCTGTACCCGTACCCGGCGGCCACAGGAGAGAAGGCCTTGAGCCCGTAGGCAGGCTTCCACTCCTCCCCGGCCTGAATGGCGAAGCTGCCCAGCAGTCCCCCAAGGGCGGCGTCGTAGGCGGCGTGGTAATAGTCGTAGTATTTATAAAGCGCCCCCAGCAGCTCCTCCGGGGACCGATCCCCTTCCAAGTCCTTCGCCGCCTGTTTGACGGAAGCCAGGCCGCATTTTCCCCCGGTCCGGCAGGCCGCCAGGGCCAGAATATCGATCCAGGACAGGTGCTTTTCCTTGTCAAAGGTCTCGATGTCCCGGTCCATGGCGTATTTCAGCGCCTCGTAGGGCGGCTGAAAGTCCACCCACCGGATGGCCTGGGCACGCGCTGGGGCCGCCGTTAACATCAGCGCCAGCAGCAAAGAAAAAAACCGCCGCGGCATATCCCTCACCTCTCGGTTTAGAATATCCCGCGGCGGATGCCGTTACTCCATGTAAAATCAGGAAAGATCCCGCTGAATCCCCTTGGCGATCCGGTAGATGTCCTCCATGGAGGAAATGTCGGAGATCTGGGCCTTGTAATACCCGCTGTGGGCCACACCCCGGAGATACCAAGCAAAGTGCTTCCGGGCCTCCAGGCAGGCAATCCGCTCCCCCTTGTCCGTCCGAGCAAGCTCGAACTGCCGCACCGCTGTGTCCACCCGCTCCGCCAGGGGCGGCCGGGCGGGAATCGGCTCCCCAGCCAAAGCCGCCCGAATTTCCGTGAAGACCCAAGGGTCCCCAAAGGAGGCCCGGCCGATCATCAGTCCGTCGGCCCCGGTGCGGGCCAGGCACCGAAGGGCGGTCTCCCCGTCCACAATGTCGCCGTTGGCAATCACGGGAATGGAGAGCTGGGACTTGACCTTTCCGATCAGGTCATAGTCCGCCCGGCCGGAATAGAGCATGGCCCGGGTCCGGCCGTGGACCGTCACCAGATCGGCGCCGCTGTCCTCCATCCGTTTAGCAAAGTCCACCACGTTCAGGCTCCCCCGGTCCCAGCCCAGGCGGCACTTTACCGTCACGGGGACCTTTACCGCCCCCTTTACCGCCGCCACGATCCTTCCCGCCAACTCCGGGTCCTTCATCAGGGCGCAGCCGTCGCCATTGTTCGCCACCTTGGGCATGGGGCAGCCCATGTTGAGATCGATAAAGTCGCAGCTGGAAATTTCCAGGGCAAGCTGGGCGCCTCGGGCCATGATCTCCGGGTCGTTTCCGAAAATCTGAGCCCCGCAAAGGCCCGCCGGCGTTTTTTTCAGCAACGCCGCGCTCTTTTTGTCCTGATAGTTGAGAGCCCGGGAGGAAACCATCTCCGTCACCGTCCCGTCGGCCCCCAGCTCCTGGCAGATCTGCCGGAAGGCCCAGTCCGTCACCCCCGCCATGGGGGCCAAAAACAGCGGCTTTTCCAATTCCAATCCGCCCAGGCGCACCGGTCATCCCTCCCAAAATATTTGGGAGTATTCTATCACATCTTGGCGCCTAAGTCAAATCAGAACCGTCAGAAGCCAAATGATGCCCATCACCAGGGCGCCTCCCACGGCCCACACCGGCCCGGACCAGAGGACCGGCCGCTTTTTCCGCGCCGGGTCTCGGATAAGGCGCTTCGCTTCCTTCAAAAGCGCCTCGTCGGTGACGCCCTCCCGGCCCACGGCCTCGTCCTTGAGAATGAAAATGGCCTGCTCAAACAGCTCCGGCTCCGGCGAATGTACCACGATCACCTGCCGGGATACCCCTTTGACCATACTGACCGCCTCCTTTTGGCCATAGGATTCCCTCTTGGAAATCTTTTCATACCGAAAATTTGCCGGGCTTCCAGGGGAGCCCGGCAAATTTAAAATTCAGTTTACATAACATACCACGCCGCATTGACGCAGTCTGTCTCCGGACGCTCCGACTGGGACTGCTGGGACTGCTGGCCAATCTGGGGCACGTCCTCGCACACCGCCGCCACCGCGTCCTCCTGCTCCGGGGCGCACCGGACAGCGGCGCAGTCCTCGATTCGCAGCCGCTCCAGGATCAGCTTCTTGTCCACATCCGGGTTGATGACCACCTCCGCGCAGTCCATGACCCTCAGGCCGTCGGGACAGTTCTCCAGAAGCCACTGGGTGATCCACGCATTGGAAATGTCCTCAATGACCCGGCCCCGCCCCTTCTTGGGGCGAAGCAGCTTCACATTCCCGTCGATCTCCGCCTTTTCCAGCAGCAGCTCCCGCAGCTCCGGCGGCACCTGGACATCTCCCCGGATGTGAAGATATCCGGCGTTTCGCAGGAACGCCTCCCCCTCCGGCTTCACCACCGCGTCCCCCAGGATGTAGAGCCTGGTCCCGTACCGCTTTTCCGTCACCTCGTCCAGGTTCAGGTCGTCCAGCGTCACCTTGGTCCCGTCGGGCACCGGCACCAGCTCCGCCCGCTCGTCGATCAGGGGCAGCAGGTCCTCCAGCAGTCCCTCCGCCACCAGCGCCTCCCCTGTCTGGAACCGGACCCCCTTGGCGGCAAGGGCCGCCGGGTCCAGCTTGGGGTCTACAAAGATCATCCGCTTGGCGGACCAGTACAGCGCCTCCTTTGCCCGGAGGGCAAAGGTCCGGTCGATCACCGCCGACCGCTTCAACACAATGGCCCCATCGGGGTAACAGGTAGCCGAGCCGTTGATCTGAAACCGGTCCAGATAGCCTGCCACGCTCTCCGCGCAAAACACGGACCCGTTGATCACGCCCCCCGCATACTGCTCCAGGATTTCCTCCGTCCCCGCCTCGATCTCTAAAGAGCCGTTGACCAGCAGGAACCGCTTTGTCTTGGGAATGGGCCCGTCCCGGCGGATGGTCCCCTTCCCATTGACGATCTGGGTCTCCACATCTTCCGGCACCATAGCAACACTGGCGGTGTTGAGCGCCACCCGGTACTTTGCCAGCAGCGCCTGGCTCCGGGGCGTCACCAAGACGGCCGCGGAATTGACAGTGATTTTCTCATACGCCGCCAGGGTCTCCTCGGAGACGTTCCGGGCGTCACAGCAGCCGCAGTTGATTCTCAGTTGTTTTCCCATCTTTGTATCCTCCTTTATGATTGGGGGGCAAGCCATTTGCTCAAGCGTTTGGCCGACCGGCTCAGCTTGGCTCGGACGGTTCCGGCGGGGAGGCCGTACAGCTCCGCCAGCTCCCGGGCGGTGTACCCCTCCAAATACCGCAGGCGGAACAGGGTTCGGTCTGGCTCCGGCAGCCGGGCCAGGAGCAGTTCCGTCTCCACCCGCCCGTAGCCCGGTTCCTCGACTGCGGCATCCTCCTCCGGGGGAAGGCTGGCTTCCTCCAGGATCCGCCGCCGGTGCCGGTCAATGGCCAGGTTCTTCACCGTCCGATACAACCAGGCCCGCTTCTGGGCGGGGCTCAGATCCAGAAAACCGTCTCCGGCCTGGAGCGCCCTCAAGAACGCCTCCTGAGTCAGGTCGCCCGCTTCCTCGCCCCAAGCCCGGTGGCAGTAGGCCGCCAGCTCCGGGTAGAGCCTTTGGTACAGCTCCTCCCACATTGGCTTTCCCTCCCTTCTGCTTGGATAACGAACGGGGCGGGAAAAGTGCTGCAAGAATTTTTACCAGCCGCCAAAGTGGGGCCTGCCCGGAAAAACGCACCCTCTAATTCCGCTCCTTGGGCCGCTTGTACCGTCCCTGGGGCTCCCAGGCCGGCAAGGGATAGCGCTGCATAGCTCCGAAGATCCGCTCCTTTAACTCCGGGTAGCGCTGGCTCAGCTGGAAAATCAGCTCCTTGGTTTCCTCCCGCTTGGTGTGCTTGTCCACGGGGCAGCGGTTCTTCGCCACCGGCAGCTCCCGCTCTTGGGCAAAGTGGGCGATGGTTTGCTCATGGATATAGAGCATCGGACGAATTTGGATGATTCCGGTCCGGTCCAAATGTGTCACGGGCTGGAAGCAGCTGATCCGCCCCTCATAGAGCAGGGACATCAGGAAGGTCTCCACCGCGTCGTCATAGTGGTGGCCCAGGGCCAGCTTGTTGCACCCATGGTCCAGCAGCGCCTGATCCAGGGCCCCCCGGCGCATTTTGGCGCACATGGAGCAGGGGTTCTTTTCCTTCCGGTACTGGAAGATCACCGGTCCGATCTGAGTCTCCACCCGGGTGTAGGGCACTTCCAGCTCCCGGCACAATGCCCGCATGCCCTCGTCCTCCAGGCCCAGCCCCATGTCGATGGTAATTGCCTCCAGGGAAAAGGGCCGGTCATAGTATTTTTGCAGCTCCCGCAGCAGCACCAGCAGCGTCATGGAGTCCTTCCCGCCGGACAGGCCCACGGCGATCCGGTCCCCGGCCTCGATCATCTGATAGTCCTCCACGCAGCGGCGGAGCATTCCCACCAGCTTTTGCACGGCACATTCCCCCAAATGAAAAATAGAAAGTGAGTATTCAGGAGTATTTCAGCGAAAAATTGAGTATTCTTGAGCGAATCCCACTTTTTAGAAAAAAGTGGTTGACAAATTTCTTCCTTTGTGATATAAAAGGGAGGCGTCTGGGGCGATTATACCGCCCCAGCCTGGATTTGTCAAATTTTTACCGATATCGGAGGAAAGCATATGTCCAGCACACTCGCAAAAAAGGAGACCGTAGAGCGCAAGTGGTACGTCCTCGATGCCGCCGGGAAGCCCCTGGGCCGCACCGCCGTCGTTGCCGCCAAGCTGCTGCGGGGCAAGCACAAGGTGGATTTCACCCCCAACGTGGACTGCGGTGACTACGTCATCATCATCAACACCGACAAGGCCGTTCTCACCGGCCGCAAGAGCGAGCAGAAGCTCTACCGCCGGGTGTCCGGTTGGATCGGCGGCATGAAGGAGACCAAGGCCCGCACCATGATGGAGACCCGTTCCGACCACGCCATGGAGCTGGCTGTCAAGGGGATGCTCCCCAAGAACACCCTGGGCCGCGGCTGCCTGACCCGCCTGCATCTGTACAAGGGCGGCGAGCATCCCCATGCCGCCCAGAAGCCCGAAGCATGGACCCTGGACTGATTTGGAGGTAATGTAAGATGTACGAGAGCAAGCAGAAGTATAGCTACGGCACCGGCCGTCGGAAGTCCTCCGTGGCCCGGGTCCGGGTGTATGAAAACGGCACCGGCAGCATCACCGTCAATGGCCGGGATATCGAGGAGTATTTTGGCTTGGATACTTTGAAGCTGATCGCCCGTCAGCCTCTGATGGTCACCGACACCCTGGGGAAAGTGGATGTGGTGGTCACCGTAGCCGGCGGCGGCGTCACCGGTCAGGCCGGCGCCATCCGGCACGGCATCGCCCGGGCGCTGCTGGGCGTGAACCCCGAATTCCGTCCCGCTCTGAAGGCCGCCGGTTTCCTGACCCGGGACCCCAGAATGAAGGAACGGAAGAAGTACGGCCTCAAGGCCGCCCGTCGCGCTCCGCAGTTCAGCAAGCGTTAACAGAGCGGAGAAATTCAATCAAAACACTTCAAAAACCCCGAAAACAAGCCGTTTTCGGGGTTTTTCTATAACCTTTCCCGCTGACATCGTTTCGCCGATTTTCGCTGGATGGGGTATTCTTCTCAATAAATGAAGCCTGATCCCGGCTCCGCAAAAAGGTCCCCCATTATTATTTGATCACGGGAATCGCGATTCTTGCTCCAATTTTGGATTCTGCCCCCAGATTAAATGTGGGCGCGATCTGATTGGCTGGTCTCCTTCTTTTACCTATTCCTTTTCCCTTACTTCCATGTGGTCGAGCGCAAACTGAAGGGCCATGCCTATCAGCTCATTTCTGGAGCGGTTGGTCTTTGCCGAAAGTTCGTTGTACTGCTCTTGTATGGTCCTGTCAATGCGGATCGTCATAGTAATCGCCTTATCCTCTTTGGGGGTTATGATAAACTTTTCCATTATGTTCTCAAATCCTCTATGTTTTTTGAGTACATTATAGTATACGCAGGCATTTCAAAACTATAACACAAAACGCATTGAGTTATCAACGCAATTTAGAATTGACATTTCACTTCACACTTTGTAAAATAGAATGGGTAGGGTTTTCGCACTCCGTTATCGTCCTTTTTGCCAGTGGTGAAGTGAAATGCAATCTATTTTTAAAACGCAATATGAAGAGTTTGCGGTTACAGACCATATTTTTAAAAAGACAAAGCTTTTGTGTCTTTCCCTGTTTGCTGTCTTTTCTGTTATACAATATATTCAGTTGAACATCAGTTTCATGTCCTTTACCGATGTTTTTCAAATCACGCTAAAGCCATGTCTTCTTGCCTGCGGGTCCATTTTGCTGATAAATCTCTTTCTCGTTCTTGTAACGATGCGTCTTCATATAGCGTGTTTGATTAGCAGCCTTTTTTCTCTGCTGATTTCGATTATCAATCATTACGTTTATCTTTATACAGGGGATTTGTTTTCCCCGGCTTCTTTCTCATCGGTGCCAACAGGATTAAATATTCTTAGGGAATATCATTTTTCCTTGGATGTTTCTATTTTTTCGTTACTTTTGTGCTTTGTCGCGGAAATCTGTATTGCTGCGGGGATAAAGAGGGCGTGGCCCGAAAAACAGAAGTATGACAAAAAAAGATTTGTCGCGTATTTTGTTCCTTTTCTGGTTCTGCTGATTTGCGCTGGTTGCTCCAACGCCTATCTGTATCAAAAATCAAATTGGTTATTCAACAATAAGACTTATGCTCGATCCTACGGGTATGTCACTTTTTGGGTACAAAAAGCTCTCCGCTGTACGGGAGTGTCCATAAATGTCCCACAAGATTACAGCCCTGACAAAATAGAAAACATCGCTAATGAATTACAGGCGGTTCCCGCGAGGGCAGAAACCTATCCTGACATCATCCTGATTTTGAACGAAACCTTTTACGATCTGAGTATCTATACAGATATCGAAACGGATGAACCTTATCTGGAAAATTATAAAAATCTCGAAAACGCGATCAAAGGGTATGCCATATCCCCTTATTCTATGGGGGGAACGAATGACAGTGAATTTGAATTGCTGACAGGACATTCGTCCCTTATGTTTAATAAACGGGCTCCATTTACCCTCCCTATATCATTCAAGGGAATCAATAATGTAGCTCGTTATTTGAAAGCTCTGGGATACACTACGCAGGCGTCGCATCCTTGCGACGCGATGAATTATAACCGTCAGGCGGTTTACCCTGTATTGGGCTTTGACACCGTTCGGTTCGATGATGATTTTGCGGTTCATGACAAATATGGAGATCGTATCGAAACAGATTCCGCAAACTATCAGGAATTGATTCAGTGGTACGAGAATGCGGGAGACGCGCCCCGATTCCTGTATCTGCTTACCTACCAGAATCACGGCGGCTATGAGCAGAATGACAGCGGTCTGGATACTGTCCATGTAAAGGAAAGCTTAGGCGCCGTTACGGACCAGGTCAATGAGTATCTTACGAGCCTTAAAATGTCCGACGAGGCTTTGGGCCCACTTTTAAGATATTTTAATGATGTAGAGCGCCCGGTCATCATTTGTATGGTCGGCGATCACAGTCCTTCTATCCTTTCTCAGCTTCCGGAGAAAAGCGGCTTAACCGAGGCGGAAAAAAGCGTTCTTGCTCAAAAAATACCTTTCTTGATCTGGGCAAATCCCGCGTTTGGGGAAATGCCGGAAGAGGAAAACCGTGTCCTTGGGATGACGGACCTGATGGCGCAGGTTTTCTATACAGCCGGGCTGCCGCTTTCGCCATATTACAATTGTCTGTTTGAATTGTCTCGCACTGTCCCGATCAGAATGGGAGAAGCGTATTACCAAATTGAAGATGATGGCACAATGCGTCAGCTTGATCAAGCAGAAGAACTGTCAGATAAAGCGCTCATTCCCCTTTATCTGGAATACATAGATTTAACTGATGAGAGTGGCAAGTGGGATTTCCTTTTTACCAGCCCGTGATGGATTATCGGCAGACCGAGGATAAACGACAACATGCGCCCTCCGAAAATTTTCGGAGGGCGCATGTTAATGTGAAAAATCGGCCTGCTTTGGCGCTTACTCCGCGTCGGGCTGCTGGCCGTCGTGGGCCAGCCACTTGCATTCGGTCAACTCCATGTGGGTAAACACCGCCCGGAAGGAGGAATCCTCCGGACTGCAAGCGTAGACCCCAAAGCGGATCCGCCCCTGGGCCTCCCACATATGGCACACCCGCATCTGGCTGAAATGGACCCCGTCGGTGGAGCACTCGATGCAGAAATCGTCCTGCCGCCGGCTGAGCCGGTACCACATGGAGCGAACGGAAGCGTCGATGGCGGTGGTGGCCCAATCGGAGTAGCCATGGTTCGTGGCCACGCTGCCCAGGTGCTGGAAGGTCTCGTTTTCGTACTCGATGGAGCCCTTCAGCCAGTTTTCGCTGTCCAGATACATCACGACGCCGCACTGGTCGAACCGGTGCTTGCTCTCAAAGGTGGTCTTGACCTGGAAGGAAAAGAACGGCTCCTCCGTCTCCATCTGGAAGACCGGGGCGTTATCGTTGCGGAAGTGATAATAGGTGCGCTGCCACAGATCCGTGTGGGGCGCCGTAATCACCTCCAGCCCTTCGTTCAGAAACGAAAAGCTCTTGGGCTGACGGGTCCATTGAAATTGCCGTAGATCCAACATATTGGTTCCTCCTTCATTTCGCCGGCACTCCGGCGTATATTCTAAACGTAAAATTCCGCCCCATCGTCCAGGCGGAGGCAGGCCAGGGCCTTCACCGGCAGCTGATGCCCACAGCCGCAGTCGATATCGATATAGCCCGGGGCGTGGAGAATAGTCAGCCGCTCTCCGCGGGAAACCATGCGCTGAATATAGCCGTCTTCCAGGGCCTCCTCCACCAGCAGGCTCAGCACAGGGGTATGCCCAATGATCAGCTGCCGCCCGGAGATGGGATTGGGGGTATCCAGCGTGGGACGGCCCCAGACCCGGTCGTGGACATTCTCTCCGGGGAACCCGTGGACCAGGTAGAAGTCCCGCTCCCCCACCCGGATCTCCAAAAAGGTGGGCAGCGCTTTCAGAAAGGATAACAGCTCCTCCCGCCGAGGCTCCGGCAGGGACGCCAGACCCGCCAACGTGGGGGCGTTGCCGTTGCGGGCCCAGCGGCGGTGGTCCTTCTCCGTGGCGTTTGGATCAAAGCATTGCAGGCACATGTACTCGTGATTTCCCAGGAGCATGACCATATTGGGACTCCTCCGGATCCGTTCCAGCAGCTCCACCCCAGCCGGGCCCCGGTCCACCACGTCGCCCAGAATGTAGAGGGTATCGTTTTCCGAAAAGCCGACGGTCTCCAGCATTTTGTCGAACCGTTCCGCCTCGCCGTGGATATCCGAAATCACATAGGTTGCCATCTTGATCTCCTGAACATAAGATAAGCGGCATTTTCTCAGGGAAAATGCCGCTATTGGAGCGGGTGACGAGGCTCGAACTCGCTACCTCCACCTTGGCAAGGTGGCGCTCTACCGGATGAGCTACACCCGCGGGACCAAAGAAATTATATCAAAAATTCCTGGTTTGTCAATACCCCTTTTGACAAATTCTTCCCGCGGGTGTGAAAAAGCATGCAGCCCGCTACTCCCCTTCTGATGGCTGGGACGCCGAATCCTCCCCCTCTCCGGTGCTTTCCGGCGGCGGTTCGGAAGGATCCTCGGGCTGGGATGTCTCCGGCGGATCGGTGGATGGCTCCGGCGAATCGGTGGGCGCGTCGGTTGCCGGCGGCGGGGTAACAGGCACAACCGTCTCCGGTGGCGGAACAAAGGACTCTCCGGTGGTCTCCCGAGGGGGCTCGGTCGTATCCGTTGGCTCCGTGGGCTCCGATTCCGTCTGAGTGGGCTCCGTCGCCTCCGGCTCGCAGGCAGGGTAAGCGGAATAGTCCCACACATAGCCGGTCATTTCCTGATCGGTCAGCAGCCGGAAGCTTCCGGCGCTCCAGCAGCTCAGCAGATCCAGATGCCGGTAGCTGTCCCCGTCCCCAACGATGTTCCAGAAACGGCTTTCCCCATCCTTGGTGCCCGCCACGGTATAGCAGGTCAGCCCGGACTGATGGCACATGGCGGCGTACACCAGGGCGAAGGCCCGGCCCGGGCAGGTCATATCTCTCGGCAAACTGAGCTCTTTCCGGCC
>CANQXH010000068.1 GCA_947627745.1 uncultured Oscillospiraceae bacterium | reverse complement strand
TCGAAAAAGTACACCTTCTTATAAATGTAGAAAGAAGTCCATGGAATATCCGGTTTCTTGGCGGAAATGGGCTTGAAAGGTCGTAAAAAGTATGCTGTTCAATTCCATGGAGTTTTTGATCTTCTTCCCGATCGTTGTGCTGGCGTATTTTGTCATTCCAAAACCTTTGAAAAATCCGTGGCTCCTGGTCTCCAGTTACTTCTTTTATATGTGTTGGAACGCTCGGTATGCGCTGCTCCTGTTTTTTTCGACAATCGTAACCTACGGAGGCGGCCTGGCGATGGAAGCTGTCAAGGGCAGCCGCTGGAGGCAATCCGTTAAAGGAACGGCAAAGAAGCTGGTATTGGCAGCGAGCCTCGTCCTGAATCTCGCGATTCTGTTCTATTTTAAATATGTAAATTTCGCCCTGGATCTGCTAGGCAGCGCATTGTCCCTCCTGCATGTGGAGCTGGCGCTTCCCACATTTGATATCCTTTTGCCGGTAGGTATTTCCTTTTATACCTTTCAGGCTCTCGGCTATGCCATCGATGTATATCGGGATGAAATCTACGCGGAAAGGAATTTTCTCCAATACGCGCTGTTTGTGTCCTTTTTCCCGCAGTTAGTCGCCGGTCCCATCGAGCGGTCGAAAAATCTGCTGCGTCAGCTGTCCGAACCGAAAAAATTCTGCTATGAATCCGTGCGGGCGGGGCTGCTCCTGATGCTGTGGGGGTATTTCCTTAAAATGGTCATCAGCGACCGCTGCGCGGTTCTGGTCAACACGGTATACGGAAATTACGGCGCCTATCAGGGGTTTCAGATCCTATTGGCCAACGCGCTGTTTGCCATTCAGATCTACTGCGATTTTATGGGATATTCCGTTATCGCGAAAGGCGCCGCCCTGGTCCTGGGATACCGGCTTATGGACAATTTCAGCCAGCCCTATCTGGCAGGCTCGGTGAAAGACTTTTGGAGGCGCTGGCATATTTCCCTCAGTACCTGGCTGAGAGATTATCTCTATATCCCGCTGGGAGGGAACCGGGGCTCCCGGCTGAAAAAATACCGAAACCTGATGATCACGTTTCTGGTAAGCGGACTGTGGCACGGAGCGGATATCAAGTTCATTCTGTGGGGCGGGATCCACGGCGTATACCAGATCGCGGAGGATCTTCTTGCGAAACCGTTCGGAAAGACGTGCGAGAGGCTCCATATACGGACGGATACGTTTTCATGGAAGCTGATAGGGATCGTGTGGAATTTCATTTTAGTCGATATCGCATGGGTATTTTTCCGCGCGGATTCCGTAAAAGCCGCGCTGGAGATCCTGCGCAGATCGGTTCGGCTGTCCAATTCCGGGCTGCTTTTAAACGGCGGGCTTTATCAGCTGGGACTGAATGAACGGAACATGACCATTTTACTGATTGCCTTGGCGGTCCTTTTGATTACCAGTGTGATGCAGGAGCGGGGCGTCCAGTGCCTGGACTGGCTTTCCAAGCAGAACGCCGTCTTCCGCTATGCGGTATACTGGGGCGCTGTGGTGTTGATCATCTTTTCCATGGACATTACCGGTCAGGAGTTTCTCTACTTCCAATTTTAGAAGGAGGCGCTCGGATATGAAACAGATCAGGAAGCTGGTATTTAAATGCTTCTGCGTTCTGCTGCCCTTTGTAGTTCTGTGGTGCTATATGAGGCAGCACATGCTGGCTTTTGTAGACATCGAAGCACCCTATTATATATGGAATCGGGAAAAAACCAATTCAGAACAGGAAAAATATTACCGCGTGATCATTCTAGGGGATTCCACAACCAACGCGGCATATGCGCCGGAGGCGCTGTCGCGGGATACGCTAAATTTGGCGATGAGCGCAGCATCAACGATGGAAAACTACTATGTATTACGGGACTGGCTTGACCATCACCCGGCGCCGGAAGTCTGTTATATCAGTTTTTGGGATGTTCACTTCAAACAGGATGTTTACTTCTGGATGAGAACGATGTATTCTCATCGGTTCCGTCTGTCCCAAAATCTGGAAATGCTGGAAGCGGCCATCTCATATAAGGAGCCGTTCATTCTGACGGAGCACTATTGGCTCGACTTTCTCTCTTACCAGCTGTATCTGCCGAATAAGTACATCGCGTCCTTTATGAACGCCAGCTTTAACCAGCGCTACAAGACAAACTCCGGGGTCATACGGGCAACGGAGCTGCACGGCGGCCGATATGTGGGAAGATCCACAACGGAATACAACGGAAATGAGCTAGAGTCCTATGAAGAGTTTCGAGTAAACCCGCTGTTTGATGAATATTACAGAAAAACCATCGAGCTTTGCATAGAAAATGGCATTACGCCGCGAATCGTCAAGCTGCCGCTGCCGGAAGGCACGCAATTCACGGACCAATATAGGAAGGAATTTGAAGAATACTATGAAGAATTGCGGAATGCGTATCCTTCTCTTACGGTGGATTGGTTTCCCGCATATCCGAAGGACCGCTATTTTGACACACACCACATGAATTCCCACGGGGCCCTTCAGTTCAGCTTAGAACTCAAGGAACGCTATCCGGAGGACTTTCGCGCGACAGAGCCGGACGAGGAACAACTGGCAGCGATCGACGACTCCATCAAAGCCGAGAACAAGATCGAGTGGATCCTGAAATGGATTTCCGGAAAAGACTACACAGTGCTGTTTTACGATCAGCGGGGCAATTTCCAGTCTATGTATAAAGACCGGCTCCAAGAAGACTGGGCGGCGGAAGCACTGGCCCTCTATTCGGTTCCGATAGACCGGACGGCGGAAGCGCCGGAAGCGCCGCTTGTCTGGGGAATTACCGGAACGGGGAAACACACATTGCCAGCGGCGGTATTATGGACAGAAGAAGGCCTGGCAGTACAGCTTGACGGGGAAGAGCCCCGGCCATGGGTCACGGCATCCGGCGATGTGCTGGGCGTGATTGTGATCAACAACTATAACCAGTCCATTGTCTGCATGAAATCCTTCCGGTATGTGGACGAAGCATTTACCTTAGCGCAGTGATTCCGGAGGAGCCTTCCAAACAAGCATACTCCTGCCCGGCCACGCCGGTTTTTGGGCTCTACGCCTACCGTTGGGGAACGGAAAAAGCGATGAATCGGCGGGGGCGCGGGGGTTTAGGCTTGACGCGCCGGGGCGTTGGGGGTATAATGAGGGCATCACGACTTCGGGGATGAAAAATATGAAGCTGTCATTGATTGTTCCGTGCTACAACGAGGCGGAAAACGTGGAAGCCTTTCAAAACGCGGTTATCGCCGCCTTCAGCGGCTGCGGATATGACTATGAGATCGTCTTTGTGGATGACGGCAGCGGGGACGCCACCTTCCACAACCTGAAAAAACTCCACGCCGCCCAGGCGTGCCCGGTAAAGGTGATCCGCTTTTCCCGGAACTTCGGCAAGGAGGCCGCCCTCTACGCCGGCCTCCAGCATGCCTCCGGGGAGTACCTGTCCCTGATCGACGCCGATTTGCAGCAGCGGCCGGAGATTGTCCGGGAGATGGTGGAGATTCTGGACCGGCAGCCGGAATACGACATTGTGGCGGCCTACCAGGACCGACGGGGAGAGGGAAAGATCCTCTCCGCCTTCAAAAAGTGCTTCTATTCGGTCATCAACTGCCTGTCCAAGGTCAAGCTCCGGCCAGACGCCAGCGATTTCCGCACCTTCCGGCGGAGCGTGGCGGAGAGCCTGTTGTCCCTGGGCGAATACCACCGGTTTTCCAAGGGCATTTTCGCCTGGGTGGGATACAGCACTTGCTTCCTCCCCTACACCGCCCAGGCCCGGGCCGCCGGGACCTCGAAATGGAACTTCCGGAAGCTGATGAATTACGCCCTGGAGGGGATCATCGGCTTTTCCACCGCCCCGCTGCGGCTGGCCACCTACCTGGGCTGCTGCACGGCTCTGGCCGCCATGATCTATCTGGTGGTGGTCGTGCTGCAAAAGCTCATCGCCGGCATTGACATCCCGGGGTACGCCACCATCATTGTGCTGATCCTGTTCCTCGGCGGGATGCAGCTGCTGTGTATCGGCATCATCGGCGAGTATGTGGGCAAAATCTTCGAGCAGAGCAAGGACCGGCCAATTTATATTGCCAAGGAAATTTTGGACTACGAAGAAGGGTAAATGTTTCCCCCGCCGTTTGGCGGGGGAAATGACAGAGAAGTTTTGGACTACAAAGAAGCGTCAATTCTCCCCCGCCGTTTGGCGGGGGAAATGATTAGATCGTCCATTTTCCCCGCCCTTCGGGGCGGGGAAAAATTATAGCTTCCCTTGAAGCTCCCGGAGTTTCTCCCGGAGGGACAGCAGATCCTCAAAGGTCTCGGGCCGCTTGCTGACATCCCGCAGCAGCGCCGAGGGGTGGTACATAGCGGTGAACCAGACGCCCCCCTTTTCCGTCCAAGCGCCGTGCTCCCGGGTGATCCGAAAGTCCGGTTTGATCAGCTTCATGGCGGCGATACGCCCCAGGCAGACGATGATTTTGGGCTTCACAAGGGCCATCTGATCCCGCAGGTAGTCGATACACGCCTCCTGCTCCTGTTCTTGGGGATCCCGGTTGTGGGGCGGGCGGCACTTGACGATGTTGGCGATATAGCAGTTGTGCCGGCCCAGGTCGATGATGGACAGCATATCGTCCAGCAGCATGCCGGCGGGGCCCACAAAGGGCTCCCCCCGCAGATCCTCCTGCTCTCCCGGCCCCTCGCCCACGAACATCACATCCGCGTCCCTGGGCCCCACGCCGAAAACCACGTTGTGCCGGGTCCGGCACAATCCGCAGCGCATGCAGCGCCCACAGTCCCGCTCCAATTCTTCCCAAGTCCGCATACTATCGACTCCTCCGGCGGCTCTGCCTCCGCTTTCTTCTTCTGGACCGGTAGGCCGCTACCCGCACCGCCCGGATCAGATACAGCAGGCCCACCAGGGCCAGGATGATCACCACCAGGGCCCCGGCGAACAGGAGCCCCCGGGTCACGGCGTCTCCCTCCTGCCCCGGGCCATTCAGATCCTGGGTCTGAGTCCGCAGGCGGACGGTGTTCATGGCCAGCACCTCCGTCTGGGCCACGCACACGGAGCCGTACCAGATCTGCAGAATATCCACCCGCTGACCCTTGGTCACAGGGGCCGTCAGCTGCTGATTCCCTTGCTGGTAGCGGAACACCAGGTCCTGCGTCTTCGCTCCTTTGGGAAGCACCGCGGACACGGACCGGCCGGCGCCAATCGCCAGGGCGTTCTCCCCGTTGGTCACCTGATACTGGCCCAAAACCTGGCCCTGATAGACGATCTGGGTATAGGTATAGCTGTCAAAGCCCATGTTCAGCAGGGCCTCCGCCTCGTCAAACTCCCGGAAGGACACGACATAGTCGTTCTCGTCGATCTCCGCCTCCGCCTCCAGGATGAACGCGATCAGGCCCAATCCCTCGTCCGCCGCGGAGACCACCACGGAATGGCGGCCGTCCCCGGTGATGCCGGTTTTGCCGCCGGTGGTCCGGGTATCGTAATAGCCCTCCGGCCCCAGGTCGCTGAGCATATAGTTAGTGGAATAGAGCTGCCGGCTCTCGGGAAACACCTCGTTGCCGGGAAGCTCATAGTGATAGGTGGCATACACCGTGCGGAACACCGGGTAAGCCAAGGCCGCCAGGAGCATCTTCAGCAAGTCCCGGGCTGTGGAATACTGCATGGCGTCGTAAATGCCATGGCAGTTGACAAAATTGGTGCCGGTGCAGCCCAGCTCCCGGGCCTTGTCGTTCATCCAGGAGACGAACGTGCCCTCGCTGCCCCCCACCGCCTCGGCGATCACCAGCGCCGCGTCGTTGGCGGAATAGACCATGAGACAGTAGAGAAGCTGCTCCAGCGTCAACGTCTCTCCGGCCCGCAGGCCCAGCACCAGGGCGTCCTCCGGCACATGCTCCAAGGCGGCGTTGGTGACGGTGATCTCCTCCGCCGGGTCCATACGGTCCAGGGCGACCAGGGAGGTCATGATCTTGGTAAGACTGGAGGGATCCACCTTCAGATCCAGGTTCCAGCCGTAGATCATGGTATTGCTGTTCTCGTCGTACAAAAGCGCCGCGTGGGCGGTGCCGGAAAGCACCTCCGTCCGCATGGGAGAGGCGGCGTCCGGGGAGTGGCAGCCGTTGGTCACGTCCAGATTGTACCCGGCGTTCGGGTCCAGGGGCGGGATCGTACCCGGCGGCGGGGTGGGCTGCGGCTCGGTGGTTCCCCCGGTCTCCTCGGTGGCCTCCCCGGTGGAGGTCTGATCCGGCTCCGCCGCGAAGGCCCTGGGGGTCAGGGTCAAAAGCAGCGCGAAGCACAGCAGCAGGCAGATAGGACGGTTTTTTTTCATATTTCTCACCCAATACGCGGCAACCGGACTTGTCCGGAGGAAAAATATCGTGTATAATATAGAGGTATTATATCAGCTTTTCCCGCTAGAGTCAATTCCCGGGAGGTGCCGTCTATGAAAAAAGCAGGATCCCTGGCGCTGATCGCCGTCACCGGACTGCTGTGCGCCTTTACCCTGGGGCTGTACTTAGGCGGCGGCACCGGGGACGCCCCGGTAACGGTGCTGCCCCTGGCGGCAATTCAGGCGGCCCCTCATGAAACGGCAGAAACGTCTCTGCCCGCTCTGTCCGGTCCCCCGCCCACCGTGACGGCGGTCCCGACACATGATAGCGAGGAAACCCACATCCCCACCGATCCAGCCGGGGAGGTCAGCGGCCCGGTCAATATCAATACCGCCACGGTGGAGGAACTCAAAACCCTGCCGGGCATTGGAGACGTGCTTGCCCAGCGGATCGTGGACTACCGGGAGGCGCACGGAGATTTTTCCAGCATTGAAGAGCTGATGCAGGTCTCCGGCATCGGCGACAAGCGGTTCGCGGCCATCCGCGACCTGGTAACAGTAGGAGGTTAGAACATGAAAATATTGGTAGTGGACGACGAGGAGCTGCTGGTCAAGGGCATCCGCTTCAACCTGCAAAACGAGGGTTACGAGGTCATCACCGGCTCCAACGGCCTGGAGGCGGTACAGCTGGCCCAGAGCCAGAAGCCGGATCTGGTGCTGCTGGACGTAATGATGCCGGAGATGGACGGGCTCACCGCCTGCGCCAAGATCCGGGAGTTTTCCGAGGTACCCATCATTCTGCTCACGGCCAAGTCCGACGACATGGACAAGCTCATCGGCTTTGACCACGGCATCGACGACTACTTGACCAAGCCCTTCAATATTCTGGAGCTGAAGGCCCGGATCCGGGCCCTGCTGCGGCGGGCCAAGTCCTTCTCTCAGGCCAGCACCAATCTGCTGACCATTGGCTCCATCTCCCTGGATCTGGACGCCCGGAACGCCTACCGGTCGGGAGAACTGGCGGATCTGACCGCCAAGGAGTTTGACGTCATCGAGTTTCTCATGCGCAACCCCAACCGGGTCTACTCCCGGGAGGCTCTGCTGGACACCATCTGGGCCTACGAGTACCGCAGCGATATTCGGACGGTGGACGTTCACATCCGCCGCCTGCGGGAGAAGCTGGAGGAAAATCCGGCGGAGCCCCAATACATCATGACCAAGTGGGGGGTGGGTTACTATTTCCGGAAATAAGAAAACCGATTTCCCCAGATACGGAAGCTCTCTGTTCCGCTATGCTGTGGTGTATGTGATCGTGACCACGGCGGTGCTGCTTTTCCTGAATATTTACAGCTCCCGGACCAGCCAACGGCTGTTCTACCAGAGCAAGGAATCCTCCATGGTGGAAAAATGTCTCCTGGCCTCCACGGAGGTGGCCAATCTGGAGGTGCTGAACACCACCACCGTCACCGATCTGATCGGTCAGATGCGCACCATGCAGGTGACCCGGCTCATCGTCACCGACCGCAGCGGCGTGGCGGTATACGATTCCCTCACGGGGGAGGACTCCGCCGTGGGAAAATATGTACTGCTTCCGGAGGTGTGCCAGGCCTTAAGCGGGCTGGACGTATTCTCCTGGTACTACCGGGACGGGTCCATGCAGTCCATGGCCGCCACGCCGGTGATGTCCTACGGTGTGCTCAGCGGCTGCGTCTACATGCTGGAATCCGACAACATGCAGGGAATGCTGATGCGCTCCCTGATCAACAGTATTCTGTCCGTCACGCTGAGCCTGGAGCTGGCGCTGCTGGTGTTCAGCATCACCTTCTCCAACGCCTTCTCCGTTCGGCTGCGGCGGATCATGGCGTCCATGCGGATCATTCGGGAGGGGGATTATTCCCATAAGGTGGTCATGGGCGGTCACGACGAGCTGACCGTGCTTGGAGAGGAATTCAACGATCTGACCGAGCGGCTTCAGGCCTCGGAGCACAAGCGGCGACAGTTTGTCTCCGACGCCTCCCATGAGCTGAAAACGCCCCTAGCCTCCATCAAGCTGCTCAGCGACTCCATTCTGCAAAATGATATGGACCCAGCAACCGTCCGGGAATTTGTCAGCGATATCGGCGACGAGGCGGACCGGCTCAACCGGATGAGCCAGAAGCTGCTGAGCCTGACCCGCAGCGAGGCGCCCGCCGAGGAAGTGGAGCCGATCCTCATGGGGCCCACCATCCAGCGGGTCCAGCGGATGCTCTCTCCCCTGGCCGAGAAAAGCCAGATCCGGGTGGTCCTGGATCTGGGTGAGGACGTTCCCGTACCGGTGCCGGAGGACGATCTGTATCAAATCGCCTTCAACCTGGCGGAAAACGCCATCAAATACACCGCTCCCGGAGGCACCGTCACCATCCGGCTGCGAAAAATGGCGGATCGCGCCTTCCTGGTGGTGGCGGATACCGGCGTGGGCATCCCGGAGGACGCCATCGGCCATGTGTTTGAACGGTTCTACCGGGTGGACAAGGCCCGCTCCCGGAAATCCGGCGGCAGCGGCCTGGGACTGTCCATTGTGCGGAACATGGTGGAGCGGAACCGGGGCGTGATCCATGTGGAAAGCCAGGTGGACAAGGGAAGCACCTTCACCGTGGAATTTCCCTGTGTTTCAAAGGATGCGGAAGCATGAAGAGGTTGCTTTGCCTGCTGCTGTGCGCGCTGCTGCTGGCTGGGTGCGCCACATCGGAACGAATCGTCTCCCCCGGCCTGTTCTACTATCCCCGGGCAGAGGTGTCCTACGGGGAAGGCGGAGTCATCGGCTGCGAGGAACGGGAGACCGCCGGCCATGAGGTGGACTACTTCTTCCTGATGGCCCAATACCTTCACGGCCCGCTGGACCCGGCGCTGCGCTCCGCTCTGCCCCGGAATACTGTCCTGCTGTCCGCCGAGGTGGATGGTACGCTTTTGAAGCTTACCTTTACTCAAGATCTGGCGGAGCTGTCCGGGCTGGATTTGACCATCGCCTGCGCTTGCGTGACGCTGACCTGCATTTCCCTATTCCATGTGGAGCAGGTCCGCATCCAGGCCAATGGGGCGCTGCTGGACGGAGAGCCCAGCATTACCATGGACGAAAGCTGCCTGATCCTGGTGGATCAGAGTACCCAAATGCCTCCGGAGTCCTCCGGGGAGAATTGAGGTGAGAACGATGCGCATGATTTCCTGGAATGTCAACGGCCTGCGGGCCTGTATGGGAAAGGGCTTTTTAGAGGTGTTCGACACCCTTCGACCGGATTTTTTCTGCCTCCAGGAGACAAAGGTACAGCCGGGACAAGTCCAGCTGGACCTGCCCGGCTACACCCAGTTTTGGAATTACGCCGAGAAAAAGGGCTACTCCGGCACGGCGATCTTTGCCAAGGAGGAGCCTCTGTCCGTCAGCTACGGCCTGGGGATCCCGGAGCTGGATACCGAGGGGCGGCTGATCACCCTGGAATACCCGGATTTCTATTTTCTGACCTGCTACACTCCCAACGCCCAGCGGGAGCTGGCCCGGATCGACCACCGGCTGAATTGGGATGGCGCATTCCGGGCGCATTTGCAGGAACTGGACCGGCGCAAGCCGGTGATCGTCTGCGGGGATCTGAATGTGGCTCATCAGCCCATTGATCTGAAAAATCCAGCCGCCAACCGGGGCAATGCCGGCTTCTCCGACGAGGAACGGGAGAGCTTCACCCGGCTGCTGGAGGCCGGATTTACCGACAGCTTCCGCTATCTCCATCCTGATCTGGCCGGGGCCTATACCTGGTGGAGCTACCAATTCAAGGCCCGACAGAACAACGCCGGATGGCGCATCGACTACTTCCTGGTTTCCGACCGGGCGGCCTCCGGCATCGTCTCCACCCCCATCTACTCCGAGGTTTTGGGCTCCGACCACTGCCCCGTTGGGCTGGAATGGGAGCCGGTGTGATCCGGGAAAAATAGCCCCTCCTGTCCGTCACGCGCGCCAAGATGGGCATCCGTCAGACAGGCCACCTGCTCCTCGGTAAGCTCCTGGGTTAGCGGCACAAATTCCTGTGGACATATCGGGCCGTCGCAGGCAGGCGGCTCTGGGATGGGCGCGGGCGGACATTCCGCCTCCGGGATGGGCACGGATTGGAACTGTACCGGCTCGGGAACCGGTTCCGGCACGAGTTCCGGTTCCGGCACGGGCTCGGGTTCCGGCGCGGGCATGGGGATGGGCTCCGGCTGGGGAGCCTCCGCCGGCTTTGGCGCCGGCGCGGGCCGGCCGTCGTCGACGTAAAATTCAGGTTCTCCCTGGCCGAAATGCTTGGCGGGAACACGGACATCCACGCCGAAAGCATCCCCCACGGGAACACAGACTCCCAGGTTTTCCGTCTTCCCACCGCACCGCACCTTCAGCCGGTAAATCACGTCCCGGGGCAGGCTGCAGCGGCAGTGGAACCGGAGGTAGAGCCCTTGAGGCTCCACCGTGACCTGGCCCACCGCCCGCTCCGCGAGAAAAACATCAAATGTTCCTTCCATAAATCAACCCCCTTGGGCAAAGCCTATGACCAAGGGGGCGTAATTATGCGCCGCTTTCTTCCAGTGGAAGCGACAGATTCGAGTTTTTCCCATAAAACCGGCGGCAGGCATTTTCATGCCTGCCGCCGCCTACTCAGACTGTCCTGGAGCCGGGAAGGCCAAAGCTCACCGCGATGGCATTGTCCACCTGGGACATCTGCTTTTCATCCAACCGGCCCATATGTTCCCGGAGACGGCGCTTGTCGATGGTGCGGATCTGCTCCAAAAGGATCACCGAGTCCTTGCTCAGGCCCACGCTGCCCCCGGCGATGTTGATGTGGGTGGGCAGACGGGCCTTCCCCGTCTGGCTGGTGATCGCCGCCGCAATGACCGTGGGAGAATGGCGGTTGCCGGTATCGTTCTGGACGATCAGAACCGGACGGGTACCGCCCTGCTCGCTGCCTACCACCGGGGACAAATCCGCATAGAAAATATCGCCGCGTTTGACCGTGCTGTCCATGTGCTTCACACTCCAAAGTTCATTGCCCGCGCTACCGGATTCTCCTATGTAACGCGGCTATACCTATTGTCCCACGCACAGAGGAAAAATATACGGTTTGGTTGGGGAAACTCTGAACAATCGCCCCATTCCTTCCAGGCAAAGAGCGAGTCCGGAGCCTCCCACCGGCAATCCATCCTATGCATACCCCGGCGGAAAGCTACAAAAGCGTAAAGTTTTTGACCCGGAGCGACACGATCCGACGGCCCTGCCACACAATGTCCGCCTGGGCAGGCTGATCGGCCCCATCGGTTAGAATTTCCAGGGAAAGGGCGTCCTCCCGATAGCTGTCGTCAATGGACAGCCGCAGGCCCTCCCCGGAGGCCCCGCAGGAGGTCAGATACCCGCTCCGCAGGGTGGTCAGCAGCAGCCAGGGGCCGCTCACCGGGCTGATCTGCCCGTCCGCCAGTAGATCGAAGGCCAGGGCCTTGTCCTGGAAGGTCAGCTCTCCGCCGGAAGCGGAGACCGTCCCCGTGATCCCCGCCAGGGTCTCGGGGGCGGTGACCGTGAAGGTCAGGTTCCCGTTTTCGTCCGCCTGGCAGCTCAGAGAAAAGCCGTGGCTCTTGTCCCCATAGTCGGCGATGACTTCGGCGTCAAAGGTACAGCCCGCCGCCGCCAGCAGCTTGGCCCGGAAGGTCATGGCACGCTCCAGAGCCGAAGCTGTCTCCCCGCAGCCCGCGAGGAAGGTCAGCGTCAGCGCCAGAGTCAGAATGAGAAGTTTGCGGCCAAAAGCCCGATTCAATGCGCATCCCGCCTTATCGTAAAAGTCGCGGCAGGCAGGCGGCCATGTCCGTGGGGAGCAGGGCCACACCCAGGTCCCGGGCGCACAGCACCCCGGCGGCGCCATGGAGCCACACGGCGCAGGCAGCCCCATCCATGGGCCCCATCCCCTGGGCCAGCAGGCTCGTCAGCATCCCCGCCAGAAGGTCTCCGGTTCCGCCCACCGCCATGCCGGGGTGACCTGTCGTGTTTACATAACACGTTTCTCCGTCGGTGGTCAGGGTGCGGCTGCCCTTCCGGACCAGGACGCAGCCCAGCTCCCGGGCCAGGCGCACGGTCTCCGCCTCCCGGTCCGGGCCGCCCCCGCCGCCCAGACGGGCAAATTCCCCGTCGTGGGGCGTCAACACCGTGGGGCCTGTCCTTCCGCGCAGTATAGTTCTATGCCGCGCGAGCAAATTTATGCCATCGGCGTCCACCACAACGGGGCAGGAAGCCGCCCGCAGCACGCCCTCCAACACCGCCAGGGTCCCTGGGCTCTGCCCCAGGCCCGGGCCGATCAGCACGGCGTCCATTTTAGGCAGGTAGTCCAGAATATCCGGCAGGGCCTCCTCGGACAGCATCCCGTCCCGGTCCGGAAGAGGAAAAATCACCGGCTCCGTCAGCTTTACCGCCTCGATGGCGTAAATGCTCTCCGGCACCCCCAGATAGACAAGCCCGATCCCGGTGCGCAGGGCCCCAAGGGCCGCCAGGGCCGCCGCGCCGGTGTATCCCCGGCTGCCGCAGAGCAGCAGCGCCCGACCGCACATCCCCTTGTGGGCGTCCACCGGGCGGCGGGGCAGACGGGCATAGACGTCCTCCCGGGTAAATTCTACGCTCATAGTAACCCTCCTTTTTCTAAAGAGTAGCACACCGCGCCGGACAAAGTCAAGGGATTTGGGTTTTTTCAAATTTTGTAGGGTTTACAATGATGTGTGACAAGATGAAAAAAAGGTAGCGAATAGAGAGTACCCGTGTTAAGGTATAGCTGC
>CANQXH010000067.1 GCA_947627745.1 uncultured Oscillospiraceae bacterium | reverse complement strand
GGCCGGCACACCACCCGGCATGTGGAGCTGTACCGGCTGGGGGAGGACACCTATGTGGCGGACACGCCGGGCTTCTCCTCCTTTGATATCGAGCGGATGGAGCTGACGGACAAGGAGACGCTGCAATACGCCTTCCCGGACTTTGCCCCCCACCTGGGACACTGCCAGTTCCGGGACTGCACCCACCGGACCGAACCGGGCTGCGCCCTTCGGGCCGCCCTGGAGCGGGGCCAGGTGGAAAAAACCCGATACGAAAGCTACCTCCGGCTGTATGCCCAGGCGGAACAGATCAAGCCCTGGGAGCTGGAAAAAAGAGAGGAGAAATCACTTTGAACGACCAAAAAATCAAGTGGATCACCCGCACCGGGGCGCTGACGGCCCTGCTCATCGCCCTCCAATGGGCCACGGCGGGGACCAGCGCCTTTGCCGGGCAGTACATCACCGGCTCCTGCGTCAACTGCGTCCTGGCGGTGGCGGCGCTGCTCGCCGGCCCTTGGAGCGCCGTGGTGGTGGCGGTGGCGTCCCCGTTTTTCGCCTTTTTCCTGGGGATCGGCCCCAAGCTGCTGCCCATCGTGCCCATGATCAGCCTGGGCAACACCTGCTTTGTGCTGCTGCTTCACTTCCTGGCGGGTAAAAACGCCCCCCTGTGGCGGCAGGCGCTGGGGCTGGTCGTCAGCGCGGCGGCGAAGGCGTTGGCGCTGTATGCGGGGGTGGTCAAACTGCTGATTCCCGTCCTTGGGGACGCCCTCAAGGAGCCCCAGATCCAGACCTTTACCGTCATGTTCTCCTATCCCCAGCTGATCACGGCCCTCATCGGCGGCGCCGTGGCGCTCATCATTCTTCCCCTGCTGAAAAAAGCGCTGAAGGAAGCGTAGGCATCCCACTGAACCGAAAAACGGGCGTTCTTGAAGGGAGAACGCCCGTTTTTTCTATGCGTTTGCGCATCCAGCCTTACCTGGACCCCCTGCTTTCCGGTGAAAAATTGCCTATTCCCCGCCGGATGCCGCCCCCGAGCCTATTTCCGGACCCAGTTCACCCGCCCGGGGACCGGGGGCGTCTCGTAAAACCGGGCGGTTTGGTCCCGGTGGGTGTCGTTCCACTTGTCGAATCCCGCCGGGGCGATATGGCTGCCATACCGGCAGTCCCGGAATGCGCATAGCCCATAGTCCCGCCAGGGCCGGGCCAGATAGACGCTCCCCGGGGCCACCGTCTCCTCGGCGGTGAACCGGCATTTTAGAAATTGGAACCCGTTTTCCTGTTCTTTTTCATGGGCCGGGGCGGCGGCGTAGCCGCAGCCCCGCACGTCGTAGACCGACCGGATCTCGCAGTTTTCAAACACCGCCTCGCCGCATCCGAAGATAAAGTCCACCGTTCCCTCGATCCGGCAGTGGGAAAACCGCTGGCGGCAGACCACTTCTCTGCGGAGGCAGTCCGGCAGGAAGCCGTCATACCGGGCGATGAGATCCCGGGGCAGCGGCCCTAAGAACAGGGTGTCCTGGGTGGAGGCCAGGCGGCACCGGCTCATGGTGAACAGGTCCGAGTAGACGGTCAGGGCCACCTCCTGGCCTTTTTCCTCCGGGTGCCCGGCGTCGTTGACAATGGCCAGGTCCTCCATGGTCACGCCGTCGGCGCACACCGCCACCGTCCAGGTCCGGAAGGTGATATATTCCCGACCCTGCTCATCCAGCTTTTTGGCGTAGTCGTCCCAGACAAGAATCGTCTTGTCCGCCCCCGCCCCCCGGATGGTGAGGCCGGGCGTGGTGATCAGGAGCTTGGTCCGGTAGACCCCCGGGGCCAGAGAAATGGTCTGCCCCGGCCGGGCGGAACGGACGGTTTCCTGGAGCTCGTCAGCGGTATAAACCATGTTTTTTTCCTCCCCGCGCTTGATAAGGCCATTATAACCGGAAAAAGGCCGCCTGTAAATGTTGTACAAAATTACATCCGTTTTGTCTAAAAAGTAGTCTGTTTTGTCTATGTACAGAAAAACCGCCATCATGTATAATTGATGATGTAAAGGAACCCGAAATATCGGCATTTTGCACAATGGCGTGGTGAAAACGACGGGACGCACCTGGGTCTGAATCGGGGAAAGTCCATTAAAATGCTGAACATTTCGGAGATTCCACAAGCTGACGGGACCTCCGCGGAGGGAAGAAAATGGAGAGAAGACGCAGCCTCGGGGAGTACCGGGCCATCGATCTGGCCATTTGGGCGGTGCTTCTGGGAGTTTTTGAATTTATCATTGTGGGGGCGGCCAACTGGTGGTTTCCCGGCCAGCCCTACACCGTGTCCCTGGCGGGGGCGATAGCCGCCATTGTCTATATGCGCTGGGGCTACTGGGGCTGCCTCCACGCGGCCCTTGCCGGGCTGGTATTCAGCTACTTTTCCGGCGGGGACGGGCGGCAGATGCTGATCTACGCGGTGGGAAACCTGGCGTCCCTGGCCCCGGCGGTATGGCTCATGGCGCTGGGAAAGGAAAAGGTCAGGACGGGGTACTATCTGTCGCTGATCTTTCCTCTGGTGGTGCTGCT
Organism: uncultured Oscillospiraceae bacterium; assembly: GCA_947627745.1. GTDB lineage: Bacteria > Bacillota > Clostridia > Oscillospirales > Oscillospiraceae > Faecousia. Next base: position 10,663 of record CANQXH010000067.1, on the reverse strand, counting down.
TTCCATGCAGGCGGGGCGGGCGCTGATGGCCCTGGCCCTGGGGGCGGCGCCGAAGGAGGCGATCGACTTCTTCACAACAGACAGTCTTTCGCTTCTATTTACTTTTGTGATCATCTGGATAGCGCGAAAGCTGGACGGTGTCTATGAGGATCAAAAACATTATCTTCTCCGCTTACAGGCGAAGGAGGAACAAAAGGGAGGTAAACTATGAACGCAAGGGCAGCTGATTTCCTTACATTCGATAAAGACAAAAAAGTCTATCGAATCAGTCCGGAGCAGGCCGTGCGGGACGATGTGGAAAAGCACTACTGGGTCCACGTCGGCCGGACGATCGTGAAGGACTGGCGTCTGTATGTCATGCTGATCCCCATGTTGCTGGTGTTCCTCTTCTGGCGCTACTTCCCCATGTACGAGCTACTGGGGTGCTTCAAGGTGCCGGATCTGGTTCGACCGGTGTCCCAGCAGTATTTTTCCGGCTTCTCGTATTTCAACCGGCTGCTGGTAGGCGGGGACCAGCTCTCCACGGACTTCTGGAGGGCAATGCGCAATACCTTCATCCTGAGCTTTTACGGTTTGTGCTTCGGCTTCCCGATCCCCATCATCCTAGCTCTGTTCTTCAATGAGATCCGGTCCAACATTGCCCGGAGCGTCTACCAGGTCTTGACTTACCTGCCGAAGTTCATGTCCACCGTCGTCATGACTTCCCTCGTAACGATGCTGGTGAAGCAGGGCTCCCTGACCACCGGCATGGGCGTTGTGAGCGGCCTCCTGGAGAACATCGGGGTCGTCAGCCATGACGTGGCCAACGCCGGCCTGCTGAACAATCCCGCGTTTTTCCGTTCCATTTACCAGATCAGCGGCATCTGGGAGAGCGCCGGTTATGACAGCATCGTGTTCTTCGCTGCCATCATCGCCATCTCTCCCACCAGCTACGAAGCCGCTCAGATCGACGGCGCGGGCAAGATGGCGCAGATGCGCTATGTGGTGCTTCCCAGCATCCTGTCCACCATCGTCATCATGCTCATCACCCGGATCGGCTCCCTGCTGAACATCGGCTATGAGAAGGTATTGCTGCTGTACAACACCGATACCTACGTCACCGCTGATGTGATTTCCACTTTCGCCAACCGGCAGGGCATGATGAGCGGCGGCGCGGGCACCGGCGTAGCCTCGGCGGCAGAAATGATGAACAACGTCATCGGGATGCTGCTGGTCATCGGCGCCAACACCATCGCCAAGAAGGCCTCCAACACGTCGCTGTACTAAGGAGGTTTGCCATGAAAAGAAAACTTGAAATCTCCGAGCTGATCTTCAAGATCATCAGCTACACGCTGCTCACCATGTTCGCCCTGTGCTGCCTGTATCCCTTCGTGTACGCGGTGTCGGCCTCCCTGTCCAGCCGCAGCGCGGTGGAATACGGCGAGGTGGTCCTGTTTCCCAAGGGCCTGCAGTTTGAGGCCTTTGCCCGGATGTTCGGGGACAATATGTTCTGGAACGCCTATTCCAACACCTTGTTCCTGACCCTCTTCGGCACCATCTGGGCCATGCTGGTGTCCATCCTTGGCGCCTACGCCCTGAGCAAGCGGCGGCTGCTGTTCCGGAAGTTCTTCAACTTCTTCCTGGTGTTCACCATGTGGTTCTCCGCCGGCATCGTGCCCCAGTACCTAAACTATCTGGCCACCAAGCAGGTGTTCACCGCCGCCGGCGTCAACGACGACAAGTGGCTGGTGGTCATCGCCATGGGCATGGCGGCCATGAACATCATTCTGCTGCGCAACGCCTTTGAGGGCGTCCCCTCGGAGATCGAGGAGGCCGCCATCGTGGACGGCGCCAGCGAATTCCAGGTGATGACCCAGGTGTACATCCCCATGAGCAAATCCACCATTGCCACGGTAGCCCTGTTCTTTGCCATCTCCCGCTGGAACGGCTACTTCTGGGCCCGTCAGATGATCTCCAACGCCAACGAGCAGCCCCTGCAGGTCTTCATCCGGCTGCGGTTGGAGCAGTACAGAGACTCGGAGGTCATGGCAGGATGGAACGAGGCATACGCCGCCGACTCGGTGATCTACGCCCTGATCGTCTGCTCCATCGTGCCCATCCTGATCATCTATCCCTTCATCCAGAAATATTTCGCCAAGGGCGTGAATATGGGCGGCGTGAAGGAGTAAACGTCTAATTTTCCATCTAGTGCGCATTCCGGGAAGACCCGGCAAAAATAAGGAATTAGGAGGAAATTCATTACCATGAAAAATGTAAAGTCTGTTCTTTCTCTGCTTCTGGCCGTCGCGATGATCGCCGGCCTGCTGGTCGGCTGCGGCCCCAGCATTGAGGTCCCTCAGACCTCTACCGGTTCCAAGGAATCCACCCCCAACCAGCCCGCGGGCACCTCCGGCAGTGACGGCTCCGAGGCCACCGAGCCCCCGGCTTCCGAGCTGACCTTTGCTCAGGGCACCATCCTGCGGATGGCCGTCGGCTACAACAGCGAAAAGACCGGCCTGTTCTTCGACGCCGAGACCGCCGGCGAGGGCATTACTCTGGCCGATGGCAACACCTACCGCGCCGGCGACCTGAAGCCCACCTGGGTGGAAGTGGAAAACAAGCTGGGCATGAAGTTTGAAAACAAGTACCAGGGCAACAGCGCCAGCAAGGAATTTGAGTACTGGAAAGAGCGCCTGGGCGAAGTGGACATGGTCAGCGGCACCGCGGCCCTCCTCAGCGAGAACGGCGAGGCCGGCAGCCTGGTCAACCTGGCCGAGTACCTGGACCAGATGCCCAACTTCAAGGCTTATCTGGACGCCAACCCCATCGTCCGCCTGTCCATCACCGGCAACACCGACACCGGCGCCATCTACTTCAGCCCCTACTTCGACGGTGTCAACGACATCGAGCGGATGCCCCTGATGCGGGTGGACTGGGTCGCGAAGCTCTTAGACGGCGAGGGTGAATTCACCGCCTCCGCCAGCAAATCTCTGGCCGCCGCCGCTTATGAGCCCTATATGCCCACCACTGGCACGGTGACTGTGGACGTAGTCAAGGCCGACGGCTCCGGTGTGGAGCAGGTCACCAAGGACTATGATACCGCCGGCAACATCATTGCCAACATGAACGCGGCCGGCACCCTGGACGGCGTCGCCGCGGTCAATATGCTCCGGAAGTACATCGACGAGGCCTACGGCGGCTACTACGGCACCACCCGTTCCAACCTGTTTGTCGGCCAGAACGCCGCTTGGGACGCGGACGAGCTGGTGGCCCTGCTCCGCTGCGTCGTCGCCAACCCCCAGACCCTCAACGGCACCGATTCCGTCCAGGGCCTGTTCTCCCGTGAAGACGCCAACAACCAGCGCCGGGTGGATATGTTCCGGTTTGCCGGCACCCTGTTCGGCGTCCGGGGCCTGGAGTCCCGTCAGGATTACCTGTACGTCGGCACCGACGGCACCATGAAGGATGCCCGTCAGGATGTGGACACCTACAAGGCCATGGAGCGGATGCACGCCATGGTGGAGGAGGGCCTGATCTCCAAGTCCTTCATCGACGGCTCCGAGGAGAACTCCGGCACCATGCTGGAGAACGACCTGGGCTTCATGCACTATGACTACAACCAGACCCAGACCATTCTGAACGACACCAAGCTGCAGGACGGCGAGAAGTACATGGCCGTCATGGTCCCCGTGGCCCGGTGGTACGACGGTACCTCCGACGAGGGCGTCTACATGCGGTTCACTGAGTCCTGGCGTTCCGTGAAGACCGACGGCTGGGGCATCTCCAAGGCCGGTGTGGGCAGCGATCAGGACAAGCTGAACGCCTGCCTGAAGCTCATCGACTTCGCTTACTCTCATGAGGGCCAGATCCTGATGAGCTACGGCCCCGACGCCTTCATCAAGACCAACGACGACGGCAGCTACGTCACCTTCAACTTCAACGGCGAGGAGTGGCCCGTGATCGCGGACGCCACCTATCAGGAGCTGTGGGAGAAGGCCGGCGGTAACTACACCAACTACGCCCGGTTCTATCTGGGTTCTACGCTGTCCTTCGTGAAGAGCCAGGCCTTTGAGTATCAGTGCACCCATGAGGTCGGCCGGGAAGGCGCTGGCTACATCTCCACCGCCATTGCCCTGGGCACCATCAAGCATCCCGAGCTGGCCGTGACGGACAATGGCTGGTACACCATCGTGCCCACCGTCCTGCCCACCACCTCCGTGGAGAACGAGCGGATCAACAGCTTCACCGAGCTGAACGATAAGTTCAAGCAGGATAAGAACAACTACAATATGCTCATCGACCTGATCGTCAACGGCTACACCTTCGACGCCGCCATCAAGGACGCCGAGTCTGCCGCCGCTACTGTCTCCGACACCTGGATGGGCAAGCAGTACCTGGCGCTGAAGCAGGATGCCTGGCAGCGTGACCTTACCTACTACGATTCCCTGGCCTAATCGCGAGACCTGAAAAAAGAAGGGCTTTTGCCCGAAACGGATAAGATGACCCACTGCCCCGGGCGGCTCCGCCGCCCGGGCAGAGTGGGACGATACTTCCTTGGGAGGAGGTCGTCATGTATAAAAAACAGTTGACTGTGCAAAGGGTCCTTTGCCTGGCGGCGATCGTAGTCAGCGTTGTGCTGTTTCTCTACTCTCTGGGGATCATGACCGATCTGTATGACGCCCTGTACGACACCATGCGCAATCCCAACAACCTGTACCAGACGGACGTCCCCGGATCGATCGTGTACTACAATATGCAGGAATTTAACCAGTATTTTCTGATTTACAGCATCGGTCTGATCCTGCTGGCTTGCCTGCTGTTTGTAACCAACACCCACAGCCGTCGGAAATACTATATCGGAAACTATATCTCCATCGGATTGTTCGCGGCCGCCAGCGTGTACATCACCATTTTCGGCCACAGCTACATCGAAATCTTCAAGGCTCAGTTCCTCCAGGTGGATTTTGCCGCGCTGAAGGAGCACGCCGAGATGTGGGGCACGCTGTACACCGAATCCACCTTCTGGTTTGACATCCACTACGCGGTCTTCGGCCTGATGCTGCTGGTCAGCGTCCTGCTGATCGCCAACGCCGTGTGGAAGGTTCTGCTGATGAAGGAGGAGTCCAAGCTCATTGAGGAAGGAAGGAGGGCTGCCGTATGACCGCGGAAGAACGCAGCGTCCAGAGAGACCGAATGAGGTTTACCAAGAATTCCCTTTCTTCAAACCTGGCGATTATTGGGATTTTGTTCAACGTGTTCTACTTCGTCAGCCTGTATAAGTCCGATGTGGGCACCTACTACTATACCATCCTGATCGGCGGCTCCATCGTGTACAACCTGATCTTCATGCTGGCGGTGTTCCTGGCCTCCGAGGGGGTCAAGAATTACAAGCAGAGCTATTCCTATTTGCTCCTCGTCATCGGGGCGCTCCAGATCGTCCGCATTTTCATCATCCCCAGCCAGGCCCACGCCGCGCTGACCGTGGTCAACGGCGCGGAAGTCCCGGTGATGGAGGACGCCCAGTTTATTCGGGTCGTGATCTACCTGGCGGTTTCCGCCGCCTGCCTGATCCTCTCCGCTCTGGTGAATCTTTATAAGTGCCGGGAGCTTTCCACCCACATGAAGTCCCTCGAGACCCAGACAGCATAAGGAGATGAAGACATGGCTACACTGAGCTTGCAGCATATCGACAAGATATATGACAATAACGTTCAGGCGGTCTATGACTTTAATCTGGACGTGAAGGATGGGGAACTGATCGTGCTGGTGGGACCCTCCGGCTGCGGGAAATCTACCACCTTGCGGATGGTCGCTGGTCTGGAGGATATTTCCAAGGGCAAGCTGCTCCTGGACGGGAAGGACATTACCACCACCCCGGCGAAGGACCGGGACATGGCCATGGTCTTCCAGAACTACGCCCTGTACGGCCACATGACCATTTACGAAAACATGGCGTTTTCCCTGACATTGCGCAAGGAAAACCCCAATGTCATCCACAAAAAGGTGCTGGCGGCGGCCGAGATCCTGGGCCTGACCAGCCAGCTGAATAAGAAGCCTGCCCAGCTCTCCGGCGGCCAGCGTCAGCGGGTTGCCATGGGCCGTTCCATTGTCCGGAACCCCAAGGTGTTCCTGTTTGACGAGCCTTTGAGCAACCTGGACGCCAAGCTTCGCGGCGCGACCCGGCGGGAGATCCTGCTCCTGCACAAGCGCCTGCAGGCCACCATGCTCTACGTCACCCACGACCAGACCGAGGCCCTGACCCTGGCGGACCGGATCGTGTGTATGTCCATGGGCCATGTCCAGCAGGTGGGCACGCCTTTGGAGCTGTACGATTCGCCCAACAATATTTTCGTCGCCAGCTTTATCGGCCTGCCGCCTATGAACTTCTTTGATGTGCAGGTGCGGGAGGGCAAGCTGGTGGGCGCCAACTTCCAGGTGGCCCTGTCGGATGAGGAAAAGCAGACCCTCCGGGCCTACGAGGGCAAGACCATCACCCTGGGCGTCCGCCCGGAGAACATTGTGGAGGGGCCGGATGTGAAGGTGTCCGTATTCTCTAACGAGAACCTGGGCATGAACACCTTGGTCCACGGCTACATCGGCGGCCAGCGGGGCCTGCGGATCTCCGCCAAGCTCAAGGGCTGGGCCAATTATAAGGCCGGGGACACGGCTTCCTTCTCCTTTACCAGAAAGCACTTCTTCGACAAGGAGACTACCAACGCGATCAGGGGGGACAAGTGATATGAGCAAGAAAGAAAAAGGCTCCGGCATGCCTTGGTGGAAAAAGCTCTTGTCCGGCGTGAAGGAGCTCTGCCGGAAGTTTATCGTTTCCCTGAAGCGCCGCCCTCAGATGATTCCGCTGGCGGCCTTTGTGGTGGCGTTCCTGTTCTATGCCCTGAATCTGATGCACGTCTCCGACACCACGGCCAAGATCCAGGGCGCCGGCATGGGCCTGGCGGGCTTTACCACCATGCTGCTGTCCATGCTGTCGTTTATGTGCTTCCTCAACGCCTTCCCCTATCGGAAGAAGGTCAATGTTCCCATGCTGGTGCTGATGGTGGTCATGGTGGGTCTGATCATCTTCGCGGATGTGTATTACCGTCAGATGATCCTGGCGGCCATCACCCGGGCGGACAATCCCATCGTCATTGCCAAAGACACCGAGTACATCGCCTTTGCCTACAACAATCTGTCGACCCATATCTGGATGCTGGCGATCTCCCTGGGACTGACGGCGCTGCTGCCGGTGTACAGCAAGCTGCTCCGGAAAATCAAGACCTCCGTGGATGTGGGCGACAACGGCAAGATGGAAGCCATCGATATCTCCGCCGAGGCGTAACCCGTCTATCCGCATCTGTCCCGCGAACCAAACAGGCAACGGGAGGCCCATGCCTCCCGGCCTGCTGACAGGAGAATTATGAGCAAGAAAAAACGCAAGCAGGATGCCCATGAGCAGATCGAGCGGCAGTCCGAATACTACAAGCTCAATACCCAGGCGGTGGACGACCTGGTCAATGCCGACGAAACCAACTCTCCGGAGGTTTCTCCCGAGGAGCTGCGCACCTACCAGTCCGGTGGAAAGTTCAAAATTCCCCACTGGCTGAAGATGATCTTCATCAAGTTCTGGTTTCCCGGGGCGGTGTGCTTCTTCTTCCTTTGGGGCCTGGGGAATTATATTGGCAACATGCTGGATCAGCTCTTTGTCACCGGCATGGCCCTGGGCATCGTCACCGACGTGATGACCAACAATGTACTCCGGTTCCTGGAAAAGACCCCCGGGGAGAACAGCTCCTTCATGATGTTCCCCAAGAAGGGTTATGCCAGCTTCCCGCTGAATATTTTGTATGCCTACCTGCTGCTGTTTTTGGAATTCTGCCTCTATTCGCTGATTAACTGGACCTTTGCCCAGATCACCGGGGATACCGAGACCCTGTTTTTGGGCGTGGAGCCAGTACTCTTTGGCCTGTTCTATATGGGGCTGGACAGCTTGCTCATCGCCGTCAAGCATTCTCTGCGAAACCTTTGGAAGCGGGGCCGTACCGCAGAAAGGGGTACAGATGGATCACAGTAAAATTGACGATTTTATCCGGGATCTGGTGGCCCGTTCCACCCCCCAGTGTACCGCCTGGAACATGGAGAAGATCCGGGAGGGGAAACAGGCGTCCTGGAACTATATCGACGGGTGTATGCTCACCGCCCTGACGGAGATGTCCCGCATTACCGGGGAGGATGGCTACTTCGCTTTTGTCCGTTCCTGCGTCGATCACTTTGTGGGGGAGGATGGACAGATCCGAACCCTGGAGCCGGAGAAGGCAAATCTCGACGATATCAACGAGGGCCGGGTGCTCTTTGCCCTCTATGACGCCACGGGGGAGGAGAAGTACCGCCTTGCGGCGGACACCCTCCACCGGCAGCTGGAAAACCAGCCCCGGACCTATGAAGGCAACTTCTGGCACAAGGCCATCTATCCCAACCAGGTATGGCTGGACGGGATCTATATGGCCCAGCCCTTCCAAGCCCTCTACGCCACCCATTTCGGCGGCGGGGACTGCTCCGACACCGTCCGGCAGATCCGCACCGTCCGGCAGCGGATGCGGGACGAAAAAACGGGGCTTTACTACCATGGCTACGACGCCTCCCGCACCGCCTTTTGGGCGGATCCGGAAACCGGGTGTTCCCAAAACTTCTGGCTCCGTTCCCTGGGCTGGTTTGCCGTGGCGCTGGCGGACCTTTTGGAGATCGTGCCGGCGGAGCAGGGCAGGGAGGAGCTGGCTGAAATTTTCACCGGCCTGATGGCCTCCATCTCCCGGTACGCCGACCCGGAGACCGGGCTGTATTGCCAGGTCCCGGACCAGATCGGCCGGGAAGGCAACTACCTGGAGACCAGCGGCAGCGCCATGATGGCCTACGCCATGCTCAAGGGTGCCCGGTTGGGGGCTCTGGAGCAGGAATATGCCGCCAAGGGTCAAAAGACCTTCAGCGGCATTGTGGAAAAATATTTGCGCTTCACCGAAAACGGCCTGAACCTGGGCGGGATCTGCCTGGTGGCGGGCCTGGGCCCGGAGAACAACCGGCGCAGGGACGGCTCCTACGCCTATTACATCTCCGAGCCGGTGGTGGAGAACGACGCCAAGGGGGTAGCCCCCTTTGTCCTTGCCTACACGGAGATCAAGCGCCTCACGGCATGAGCTTCATGGTATCCGAGTCGGTAATGGGAGGCTCCGGGTTTTCCTGGGCATATTGACGGGGGGACACGCCGTACTTCTTCTTAAATAACCGGGAGAAGTACAGCGGTTCACTGAAGCCGCACAGCCGCGCGGTGTCGGTGATGCTTCCCTTCCCGCGGGACATGGTCAACGCGTTGGCCGCGCTTTCCAGACGCTTTTCCATGAGATATTGGTTGGGCGTCATCCCGGTTTCTTTCTTGAAGAGCTTTTTCAGATACTCGCAGTTGAAGGGGAGGCTCCGCAAATACCCGCTCAGGTCGAACCGGCAGTCCGGGTAATTTTGCAGGATGCTGCACTCAATTTCGTGTACCACCTCGCTGCGCTGCCGGCCCGGCTGCTGCTGAGCCAGGAGAGCGGCGATGAGCTGCCCGTACACGGGCAGGAGGGTACGGCCCTCCTCACTGCGGGAGTAGTAGTAAAAAGCCGCTTGGAAGGCGCTGAGCAGAAAACCGTTGGGATCGCAGTGGATGATCATCGGCTCCGGATCAGTCAGGGTGGAATCCGTCAGATTGATGTGGATGTTGGTGAAGCCCTCGACGCTCCGATTGGCATGGGGCAGCCGGGGCGGGATCACGGCGATGTCATTGGTGGAATAGTGCAGGACCCGGTCGTCAAAGATCAGCCTTCCGCTGCCGCTGGTGCAGAAGATCAGCTCCCAAGTGCTGTGGATATGGCGGGAGACCGTCATCGTCAGCGCGTGCTTTCCGACATAGACGATTTTATTCATTTCAGAACTCCTTTCCCAATGGTCTGTGAAATATATTATCACAAAATGTCGGTTTTGTCCATATCCATTTTAAGAATGACGGAGTCCGCCGCATTTGGTAAAAGTAAATCTATCATGGTAAGGAGACAGAAAATATGTCATACTTAACGCTGAAAAACATCAATAAGATCTATCCCAACGGATATCACGCGGTTCACAACTTCAACCTGGAGATCGAAAAGGGCGAATTTATCGTCTTTGTCGGCCCCTCCGGCTGCGGTAAATCCACCACGCTGCGGATGATCGCCGGCCTGGAAGACATCTCCAACGGCGAGTTCCTGATCAATGGGCAGCGGGCCAACGAATGGGGCCCCCGGGAGCGGGAGGTCGCCATGGTGTTCCAGAGCTACGCCCTGTACCCCCAGATGACGGTTTTCGACAACATTGCCTTCGGCCTCACCCTTCAGGGCGTGGACGAGGAAGTGATCGAGGAAAAGGTGAAAAACACCGCCGCCATCCTGGGCCTGACGGACTATCTGGACCGGCTTCCCCGGGCGCTTTCCGGCGGCCAGCGGCAGCGTGTCGCCATCGGCCGGGCCATCATTCGGAAGGTGGGTGTGTTTCTGATGGACGAACCCCTTTCCAATTTGGACGCCAAGCAGCGGGTCACCATGCGTTCCGAGATCGCCCAGATCCACCGGGAGACCGGCGCCACCACCATCTACGTCACCCACGACCAGACCGAGGCCATGAC
>CANQXH010000066.1 GCA_947627745.1 uncultured Oscillospiraceae bacterium | reverse complement strand
TGGTGGAGGTAATCCTGGGAATTATAGCTGGGAATGGCGAAGCTGATGAGTTTCATAAGGGGCGGTCACATCCTTTCTGGCAATAGCATACCACATTTTGGCTCAAAATGGAACCCCCACAGCGGAATTGATTGAAAAAATAACGGAAACGAAAAGATTCTTTCGAGGGAAAGGGGCATACTAGCATCAGAAAGGAGGGAGTTTTATGGAATGGAAAGGATGGGCCCTGGCAATGGGGATCGGCGCCACGGCGGGCGCTGTGGCGATCCTGATGATGCCCCGCACCAACCCCGCCCGCCGGCTTGCCGCTCAGGCCGCCGACAAGGTAGAGGACGCCGCCTGGAAGGTGTCCGACAAGATCAGCCAGAAGTTCGACTAAAGCTTCCGGCGGGCTTCCCCCGCCGGTCTGAGGGCCATCGCACCGCCCGGTAACACTGCCGCGGCGGGGCGATGGCCCCCTACTTTTGGGGCTTGCTTTTTCCTCTGATTGAGCGTATGATAGAGGAAAAAGGGGGCGAAGGTCATGGGTTGGAGCTTTTGGGGCGGATTTCTGGCGGTGGCGCTGATCCTGACTGTGGCGGGCGTCCTCCTGCGGAATCGGATTCGGGCGTTCTCCCGGCGGATCTTCGGCAGGCCGGATCTTCTGGGCGCTCTGGAAGCGCTGGAGGATCCTGCCCAGGCCGCTCCCCTCTCCCTCAATGGGATGGACCGACTGCTGCTGCCCCAGATCCTCCGGGATTTTCCGGATTTTGACCTGCACCAGGGCAAGGAGGCCGCGAAAGCCTATCTGCGGGAGAATCTGGCGGAAAAAGCGGAGCTGCGGATCCACAACGTGGTGCTTTCCCAGTATTTTCCCGCTTTGGTGGAGAAAACCCTGGTTTTTCAGGCCGCTGTGAGCTTCCGGGAGGGCGGCGCCACAGTCCAGAAGCGGTACGATCTGAGCTACGCCTACCGGTTACCAGGAGGCGCCGGCGCCAACTGCCCAAACTGCGGAGGCGTCCTGGCGCCCGGTCAGCTTCAATGCGCCTACTGCGGCGCCTGGGTCGCAAACCCCATGGGCGCGGTCTGGTCTTTCACCCGGATGGAGGAAACGTAAAGGGATGGCGGGCGCCATCCCTTTTTTGTATTCCAAAAAATAGAGTCCAGCATCCAATTTTTCTTCTTCTGTCATGTCGATTCCCCTCATTTGATCAGTTTTGACAGCTGTTCCGTGTCCGCTTCCGGCAGGACGGTTTTCAAATGGGCAAGGATGCGCGCTCTGGACTCTTCCGGTGTTCTGTGATACGCCGAAGTCGTATAATCATACCCAAACTGGGCTTCCGGCGTAGAATACTTCGCCACGCCCCATCCGTAAGTTTTGCCGAATTTATCCCGCATGTAGACAAAATCAGCGATGCAGATATAGGTCTGCATTTGCAGCCGGGTGATGACCGTATCAAAGCCCTTGTTTCCGCCCTTGCGATAGTTGCAAAGGTCTTTCAACTCCTTAGACAGCAGTTCTCCATGTTCTGAAACGGTGTCAAAAACGGCTTTGTCCTTGTAGAAAACAAGGCCATCATCATACCGGGCGTCAAAATCATAGCCGTCCCTTCGGAAGTTCGCGAAATCCGGGAGCCATTTTCGGCTGATAAAGCCCGCTTTATTCCCAAAAAATTTGCCATAGACACACTGCCCGCTGCGGGCAACGGGACCCTTCCATTCCCAGGGACCGTCTACCCCTTCGGCGAACCACAGTTCTCTGGGGCAGCATTCCTCAACGGAAAAGCCGGGGATGTGATTCGCGAAAAAAGGATAAATGCCAGCGCAGGCTCATCACCGCGTTGCGAATGACCACATCGTTTGCAGTACCGGTGGTGAAGCGCACCAGTCCGCCCCCGAAGGCGTAGATCAAGGCGCACCCAAAGAGCGACCACCCGATCTCCATCCCGATCACCTGCCGGAGGGCCATGCGGATCCGTTCCGGCTTTTGAGCGCCCCAGTTCTGCCCGATAAAAGTGGAAGAAGCGGTGGAGATCGTCGCCAAAGGCTGCATCATCTTTGTGGCCTCCATCACACTGGCGAGCCGCAGCGCCATCGCGGGCGGAATGGACGCGGGGCGGGCCTACAATATCAGTGACCTCTATATTTTGAAAATGGATACCCTGCAAAGCGTGGACGAGGTAAAGGCTTTGCACGCCGATATGTTCGCGTTCTATACAAAAGAAATGGCGGCGCTTGATAAAGTCAGCGTCTACTCCAAACCCGTTGTCCTGTGCTTGGATTACATCTATGACCATCTGCATGAGCCGATACGAGTAGAAGATTTGGCAGCACGGACAGGCTTAAACAGAAGCTATCTGTCAACGCTGTTCAAAAAAGAAACCGGGGCCTCCGTTTCCGAATATATTCTTTCAAAGCGGGTCGAAGCGGCAAAGAATATGCTGAAATTCTCAGAATATTCCTTTGCCGAGATCGCCGCCATCCTGGCGTTCAGTTCTCAAAGCCATTTTATTCGGATATTCAAAGCCCACACGGGATACACGCCGCGGGCGTACCGGAATCAATTTTTCCGCCTGGTGTCGGAGGAAGAACATGGGCCGAAACGATAGGTCCTTTCCGATGGAATAAAAAAGAGCCGACCGTTTGAAAAAACGATTGGCTCTGAAAAAACGAAAAGCAGGCGGACCCGAAGGGCAGGGGCACAAGGACTTGTCTCCATTTTCTCCCCCAGGGGAGAAAATGATGGATCGGCCCGGTCGAGCCCGGGCCGGCGACAGTCCACCGGACTGTCGCATTGGAATGTTCAAGTCCTTGCGCCCCATAAGAATACAGCCTCCGGCAGAAGCCGGAGGCTGTATTCTGGCAGGGGCACAAGGACTTGAACCCTGAGCCTACGGTTTTGGAGACCGCCGCTCTACCAATTGAGCTATACCCCTATCTATTCTATAAAGGGCGTGCCTGAACACTCTGGTGGGCCTTCAGGGATTCGAACCCGGGACGATCCGGTTATGAGCCGGAGGCTCTGACCAACTGAGCTAAAGGCCCGGAAAATTGCCGGACGGAACCGGGCAAGTTGTATTGTACCATCCTTTCCGCCGACTGTCAAGAAAAAACTTTTGGTTCTTCCATTTTTTCGGAAAAGTGGGCAGAACCCCTGAGCCGGGTTTTTTTAATGGGAAACCCGATCCTCTTCTGTCACCTGGGTGATAGTTCCGCCCCCCACCACCAGATCTCCCTGGTAGAGCACCACCGCCTGCCCGGGCGTGATGGCCCGCTGGGGCCGGTCAAACACCACCCGGACCCGGCCGTCCGCCATGGGATAGGCGGTGGCAGGCTGCTGGGCCTGACGGTAGCGGGTCTTGGCCTCCACCCGCAGGGGCTCCCGAAGGCTGTCGAAGGGGAACCAGTTCCAGTCCTCCCCCACCAGCTCCCGGCGGTACAGCGCCGCCTCCGGCCCCACGGTGACGGTATTGGCCGCCATGTCCTTGGCGCAGACGTACACCGGCGTCCCCATGGCCAGGCCCAGGCCCTTCCGCTGGCCCAGGGTATAGGCCACAGCGCCCCGATGCCGGCCCAAAACCCGACCGCTTTGGTCCAAAAAATCTCCCTGGGGGTAGGTCTTTTCCATGTACCGCTCCAAAAAGGCCACATAGTCCCCGTCCGGCACAAAGCAGATGTCCTGGCTGTCCCGCTTTTGGGCATTGATGAAGCCCTGCTCCCGGGCGATGGCCCGAGTCTGCTCCTTGGTCATCTCCCCCAAGGGGAACCAGAGCTTCGCCAGCGCTTCCTGGGTCAGCATGGCAAGGACATAGCTCTGATCCTTCCCGGGATCCACCGCTTTATATAAGAGGGATCGGTCCCCCTCCCGGCGGATCCGGGCATAGTGGCCCGTGACCAGGATCTGGCAGCCCAGGACCTCCGCCCGGCGGAGCAGGGCGCCGAATTTCAGATAGCGGTTGCAGTCGATGCAGGGATTGGGGGTCAGTCCTTCCTCATAGCAGCGGGCGAATTTGTCCATGACCTCCCGGCGGAAGGTCTGCTGCTCATTAAACACATAGTACGGCATCCCCAGCCGGAAGGCCACCGACCGGGCATCCTCCACATCCTCCAGAGAGCAGCATGTACTCTCCATGGGAAGGCCCAGCTCCTGATTGTCGTACAGCCGCAAGGTGGCCCCCATGCACCGGTAGCCCGCGCGGCATGTGAGATAGGCGGCAACGGAGCTGTCCACGCCCCCGCTCATGGCGATAAGCGCCTTCTTTTCCGCCATGTCTCCACCTCCCACTTTGGAGTTTTCCGGTATTTTATCACATTTTTATGAAAAACGCAACCGGGAGCCGGAAGTTTGAAAAATGTAACTTATTTGTTAATTTGATATGGAAACCAGGAGTTTTATTTCCTAAATAATGGAAATAGTTCCGTTTTTTTCCAGTGAATCCAATCTTTTTTCCGAAAAATAAGTAACAAAGTGTAATTTTTTCGTGAAACAGGGGTTGCATTTTAAAGCAAACTTTGCTATAATACGGGAAAACCACGAAAGTGAGGATTTTCACCGCATGAAACGACGAATCGTGTGCATCGCGCTGTCGATGATCCTTCTGATCGGTCTGGTCCCGTTTCCGGCCCATGCCGAATCCAATATGGTCACCAGCGATGAGTGTGTCGCGCTGCTTAAAGAAATGGAAGGCTTCTGCGCCTACCCCTACTGGGACGTGAGCCAGTACTCCATCGGCTACGGCTCCGGCATCAGCAATCCGGATGCCGAGCGGCTCATGGAAACCGGCATCACCGAGGCCGAGGCGGAATACCTCCTGCGGGCCTATCTGTCCAGCTTCGAGGGCGCCCTGAATAAATTTATCGACGCCTGCGGCCTGAATCTGACACAGAATCAGTTCGACGCTCTGCTGCTGTTCACCTACAACGTAGGCGACGGCTGGACGAACCTGAACGGCGTGGGCAACTTCCGAGACGCCATCCGCAACGGCGCCACCGGCAACGAGTTGCTCTTCCGGATCACCCAGTGGTGCAACGCCGGCGGCGTGGTCATGGACACCCTGGTGGAGCGGCGGCTGAAGGAAGCCAATATGTACTTAAACGGGGTCTACTCCAACGTCATGCCCCAGCAGTATTCCTACGTCCGCTACAATCCCTGCGGCGGCACCACCGACGCGCCGGTGCAGGGCTTTGAAGTGGGCACCGGCGCGGTCCCCTTGGCGGAGGCTACATACATCGCCGAGGAAAACGGCGTCATGGTGGAATACACCTTCGAAGGCTGGTACACCTCTCGGCTGGGCGGCACCCTGGTCACCGAGCTGGGGGAGAATCAACGGGGCGCTACCCTTTACGCCCATTGGAGCGTGGACGGCACTGAGGTTGACACCACCGAGCAGATCCCCGGCGGCAACGCCATCGATTCGGTGGAGGTCGTGGTGGACGCCGACTGGGTCAACCTTCGGGAAGGCCCGGGCCTGGACTACGGCATTGTCGGCCGGGCCTATGACGGCGAAAAGCTGACCATCACCGCCACCCACAAGGCCGACGGCTATCAGTGGGGCAAATTCGACCGGGGCTGGATCGCCCTGTGCTACACCAACTTTGACCAGGTGTTCAACGCCTCCGTGGGCACAAATCCCCAGAATCCGGGCTCTACCGACCCCAACACCTCCGGAACCACCACGCCGGCCCCCGCCAAGGGCGTCATGGGCACCGTCACCGCCGAAAGCGGGCTGTGCATCCGCTCCGGGCCGGGTACCGGCAACACTGTTGTGGGCTACCTGAGCAACCGGGAGCGGGTGGAGGTGACCGGCCAGCAGTCCGCCGGCGGCAGCCTCTGGGGAAAAATCGCCCAGGGCTGGATCTGCCTGGACTATGTGAAGCTGGACGGCCCCCTGCCCTCGCAGAATGAAAACAACCCCACCGAGCCCCCGGCAACGGATCCGACCGATCCTCCGGCCACTTCGGAACCCACAGATCCCACGGAGGAGGCCAAGCCCTCCGAATCCACCCAGCCGCCGGAAGAAACCAAGCCCGCCGATCCTCCGGAAATGCCCAAAACCGTCAAGGGTACCGTGATCGCCGATGAACTGCTGATCCGCAGCGGTCCCAGCACCGGCTACTCCATTCTGGGTTCCCTGTTTTACGGGACGCGGGTGGAGATCCTGGAACAGCAGACCACCGGCAGCATGGTCTGGGGCAAGACCGACAAGGGCTGGATCAGCCTGACCTATGTCAGACTGGATCCCGATACCTCCAGTGAAGAAAGCGGGAATGGCGGCGGCCAAAGCGCCTCCTCCGTCACGGGCACCGTGGTGAACGCCGGCAGCCTCCGGATCCGCAGCGGTCCGGGCACCAACTACTCCATTCTGGGCTATCTGTCCGACGGCGAGAAGGTCACCGTCACGGAACAGAAAACCGTGGGCAGCATGATCTGGGGCAAAATCGACAAGGGCTGGATCAGCTTGGACTATGTGAAGCTGGATACGGCCTCCTTGCCTCAGGATCCCGCCGCCACCCAGACCGGCACCGTCAAGGTCAGCGACTATCTGAACGTCCGCAGTGGTCCGGGCACCAGCTACTCCATTTTGACCTATCTGAACCCAGGCGTCAAGGTCACCATCACCGAGACCCGCACCGTGGGCGCCACCGTCTGGGGCAAGACGGAGAAGGGCTGGGTCAGCATGGACTATATCCAGCTGGACGCCGCTTCCGGATCCGGCGGAGACCAGACCGTCGAAGCCCAGCCCTCCGAACCCACCCAGCCCTCCGGTGAGGATGGTGGAACGGACAGCACCCAGCCCGCCGCTTCTCAGATCATCACCGGTACCGTGACCGCCGACGCCCTCCATGTTCGGAAGGCCCCCGGCATTGGCAATACCATTGTCGGCTATCTGTACTATGGCACCAAGGTGGAAGTGTTGGAAACCACCGAGGTGGACGGGGTAAAGTGGGGCCGGATCACCACCGGCTGGATCTGCATGGACTATGTGAAATAAGACTTGGAGCCTCGCCGGATCCCGGCGGGGCTCTGCTTATCAAGGAAACGGTTGCATTTTTCTTCAAGCTGTGCCATAATATAGGTATTCTTTTGACACGGGAGGGAGCGGCGTGGCAAATTACGCGGATACCAGCCACTACACCCCGGAGGAAATCGCGCTCTGGGCCCGGCTGGAGGCGCTGGCGGGGACGGAGCTGACCACCGCCAAAGGACTGCGCTTTCGCTTCACCCTGCGGGGCAATGAGCTGTTCGTGGACCGGAAGGAAAAATCCATCACCCGCTCCACCGTCAACCAGGCCTACCGCAAAGCGGTCGAATTATTCGGGGCCGTGCCGGGGCCCAAAGCCCTGGGAACCTTTGGAGCCAGCTACCTCTACCCCATTTTTCAACGGCTGGGCATCATCGGCGGGGGACTGTTTCTCCCGGAGAAAGGAGCGAAGGAGCTTTGCGGGGACTGATCTTGGAGGGCGGCGCTATGCGGGGGATGTTCACCTGCGGCGCGCTGGATGTGTTTATGGAGCAGGGCATCGTCTTTGACGGCATGATCGGCGTCTCGGCGGGAGCGGTGTTCGGCTGCAACTATAAATCCCGCCAGCCCGGCCGGGCTCTGCGGTACAACAAGCGGTACTGCGCCGACAAGCGGTATTGCAGCTTCGACTCCCTATTGCGCACTGGGGACCTATATAACGCCGAGTTTTGCTACCACACCCTGCCCACGGAGCTGGACGTGTTCGACACGGCGGCCTTTCAGGAAAATCCCATGGCCTTTTACGTCACCTGTACCGACGTGACCACCGGCAAGCCTGTGTACCACCGGTGCGACAGCGGCGACGGGACAGACATTCTCTGGATGCGGGCCTCCGCCTCCATGCCTCTGGTGTCCCGGGTGGTGGAGATCGGGGAGGAAAGGCTCCTGGACGGCGGCATTGCCGACTCGGTGCCCCTGGAGTACATGGAGTCCCTGGGCTACCGGGGAAACGTGGTCATTCTGACCCAGCCCCTGGACTATGTGAAAAAGCCCAACAACCTGGTCCCCCTGGCCCGGATGCTGCTGAAAGGCTACCCGAAAATGGTGGAGGCCATGGCGGACCGGCATCTGCGGTACAATCAGACCACCGCCGCCATCCGGGAGAAGGAGGAAAAGGGCGCGGTTTTCGTCCTCCGGCCGCCGGAGGCGCTGCGCATCGGCAGTATGGAGAAAAATCCGAAGGAGCTGGAGCGGGTATACCAGATCGGGCGAAAAACCGCCCTGGACTGTCTGCCTGCGCTGAAAACATATCTACATATCTAAAGGAGGCGGTAAAATGAGCCGGGTCTACAACCATCCCACGGCGGAGCTGGGCCGCTGCGTGGGCCACACTGGCAAGGACGGGCAGATCTACGACCATCCCACCGCCGAGGCCGGTCACCAAGTGGGCCGTGTGGCCGGCGACGGGCAGATCTATGGGCCCGGCGAGGCGGCGAGCGGCATCGGCTATGTGACCGCCGACGGCAAAATCTACCGCTCCGGTATGGCGTCCGGCTGTGTGGGCCGCGTCGCCACCGACGGCAAAATCTATAATGGCCCCGATGAAAAAACGGGGCGCTGCGTAGGCCATGTGGAGGCCGGGTGCCCCCTGCACCACGCCGGCGGCGGAGCTATGCTGCTGCTTCTGAAGGACTCCGGCCAGCCCGGGCAGGAGCGGCCCCGGCAGGAGTCCGCGCCCGGCGAAGAAGTCCCCCGCCGCGGCGCCAGCCCCTATGGCAAGCTGTGGGCACTGGTAGGGATCCTGCTGGTCATCAGCCTGGTGGGGACCCTGCTACGGATGGCCCCGATCTTGCTGCTGCTCCTGGTGGGATGCGCCGCCCTGTTCGCCAACAAAAAATACAAAGGGTACTGCGATCAGGGAATCCCGGACCCCCAGACCGTGGAACAGGCAAAGCAGGACGCCCGCTCCTGGGCCCTGGCGGGGACGGGGATTGCCCTGGCCGCCAGCCTGCTGGCCATTATCCTGATGGGCTCCTGGCAGACGCTGTTTCTGCTGCTCCTTCCGGTGGACTACCTGTTCCTCTGGCAGTTTGTTTGGCAGGAGATGGTCATGGGAAAATTCCCAGGCCGCCCACTGTTCCAAATGCCGGCATTTTCCGCCGGGCAGCGGCCGCCAAAGCAGCCTAAGCCCCCAAAGCAGCCCAAGCCTCCGAAAGCGTCCAAGCCCCCAAAGGATGTGAAGGAGCAGGAACCGCCCCGCCCCACCGGCGGGCCCCAAGACCCGGCCTACAACTATTACACCTGCCCCAAGTGCCGCCGCGCCCTCCGGGTGCCCAAGGGCAAGGGCAAAATTCAGATCACCTGCCCCAAATGCGGAGAAAAATTTCTGGCCCAGGATTAAGCCATTTTCAAGCGAAACCCCCCACCGGGCCCTCGATACCGAGGGCCCGGAGGGGTTTCATCTTTTTAGTATATTGCGTTAAAACCGCCGATGTCCAGGGCGTAGGTCAGAGCGTCCCAGGACTTGCCCTTCACCGTCCTGGCGCCGATCTCCCGGAGGCAGACGGAATAGCCCAGCTTCTCGGCGCAGCGCATCATCCGGCGGTTGCCGGACCAGGTCTCCAGAAATAGGTGGGTCGCCCCCTGATCCAGGCAGTAGCGGGTCCAGGCCGCCAGGGCCTGAGTGCCGTAGCCCCTGCCCCAGTATTCCGGCTCGCACAGCTCGATGCCCAGGGCCAGCCCCGTCACTGCCGCCCCGGTCCGGGCCGCCAGGTCAGCGGTGGCAAAGGGATAGGCACAGACAAAGCCGATATGCCGGTCCCCTACTAAAATCTCCAGCCGGGAGCGCCGGTCGTTGGCGGCGGCGTCCCGGATCATGTCCAGCATTTCCTCCCGCAGAAAGGCCGGGTCTACCGGCTCCGCCCGCTCCCAGGGAGTGTCCTCGTCCATCCACTGGGTCTGGGCGTTCATCCAGCGCAGTTCGTCTTCGATGTCCTCCTCCCGGCAGTCCCGCAGGACCACGTCCCGGTATTCGATCCGCATATGCTCTCCCCTTCCCCGTACAAATGGGCCGGACGCAGTGCGCCCGGCCCATTGTGATGTTTACAGATGCAGGACCCGATCCTTGATCTCCTGGGTTCGGCCCTGGTTCCAGAACTGGGTGCCGATATAGCCGCAGGTCCGGCGGGCCACGTTCATCTTGCTCTGGTCATGGTTGCCGCACTGGGGGCAGACCCACACCAGCTTGCCGTCCTCTTCCTCAATGCTGATCTCGCCGTCATAGCCGCAGACCTGGCAGTAGTCGGACTTGGTGTTCAGCTCGGCATACATGATGTTGTCGTAGATAAACCGCATGACTTCCAGCACCGCGTCGATGTTGTTCTGCATATCCGGCACCTCTACATAGCTGATGGCGCCGCCAGGGCTGAGCTGCTGGAACTCCGCCTCAAAGGCCAGCTTGGTGAAGGCGTCGATCTCCTCGGTGACGTGGACATGGTAGGAATTGGTGATATAGCTCTTGTCCGTGATGCCGGGGATGATGCCGAACCGCTTTTGCAGGCACTTGGCAAATTTATAGGTGGTGGATTCCAGCGGCGTGCCGTAGAGGGAGAAATCGATGTTGTGCCGGGCCTTCCAGGTCTGGCAGGCATCGTTCATGTGCTGCATGACGGACAGGGCGAAGGGCTTGGCCTCCGGGTCCGTGTGGGACTTGCCGGTCATATACTTGACGCACTCATACAGCCCCGCATAGCCCAGGGAGATGGTGGAATAGCCGCCATAGAGGAGCTTGTCGATGGGCTCTCCCTTGGGAAGCCGGGCCAGAGCGCCGTACTGCCACAAAATGGGCGCGGCGTCGGACAGCGTTCCCTTCAGCCGCTCATGGCGGCACAGCAGGGCCCGGTAGCACAGGTCCAGGCGCTCGTCAAAGATCTGCCAGAACTTGTCCATCTCCCGGCCGGAGGACAGGGCCACGTCCACCAGGTTGATGGTCACCACGCCCTGGTTGAACCGGCCGTAGTATTTCGGCTTGCCGGGCTCGTAGTTTTGCGCGTTGGCCACGTTGTCCCAGCCGTTGCCGGAGCGGTCGGGGGTCAAAAAGCTGCGGCAGCCCATGCAGGTGTATACATCGCCGTGGCCCGGGGTCTCGCCCTTGCTGAGCTTGTACTCCCGCATCTTCTTGGCGCTGATATAGTCGGGCACCATCCGCTTGGCGGTACACTGGGCGGCAAGACGGGTCAGGTAGAAGTAGGGAGTACCCTCGGCCACATTGTCCTCCTCCAAAACGTAGATCAGCTTGGGGAAGGCGGGGGTGACCCACACGCCCTTCTCGTTCTTCACGCCCTCGTAACGCTGGCGAAGCATCTCCTCGATGATCATGGCCAGGTCCTTCTTCTCCCGCTCGTCCTTGGCCTCGCCCAGGTACATGAACACGGTGATGAAGGGCGCCTGCCCGTTGGTGGTCATCAGGGTCACCACCTGGTACTGGATGGTCTGGACGCCCCGGCGGACCTCGTCCCGAAGCCGCTCCTCCACCACCCGGGAGATGGCCTCGTCATCGGGACGGACGTGGAACGCCTCCATCTCCTTTTCCACGGTGCGGCGGATCTTCTCCCGGCTGACCTGGACAAAGGGGGCCAGGTGGGTCAGGCTGATGGACTGGCCGCCGTACTGGTTGGAGGCCACCTGGGCGATGATCTGGGTGGCGATGTTGCAGGCGGTGGAGAAGGAATGGGGCTTCTCGATCAGGGTGCCGGAGATGACGGTGCCGTTTTGCAGCATGTCCTCCAGGTTCACCAAATCGCAGTTGTGCATGTGCTGGGCATAGTAATCCGCGTCGTGGAAGTGGATGATGCCCGCCTCGTGGGCCGCCACCACGTCCGCCGGCAGAAGGATCCGGCGGGTGATGTCCTTGGACACCTCTCCGGCCATGTAGTCCCGCTGGACCGCGTTGATGGTGGGATTCTTATTGGCGTTCTCCTGCTTGACCTCCTCGTTGTTGCACTCGATGAGGCTCAGGATCCGGTCGTCGGTGGTGTTGGACTGACGGAGCAGGCTGCGGGTATAGCGGTAGGTGATATACTCCTTGGCCACCTCAAAGGCTCCATGGGCCATAATGGATTTCTCCACCAGGTCCTGGATCTCCTCCACGGAGGGGCTGCGGCCCATCTCCTCGCAGCTGATTTTCACGTTCTCCGCGATGCGCTGGATCTGCAGGGGGGTCATGCGGTAGTTTTCTTCGGCGGCGTTATTGGCCTTGGTAATGGCCATCACGATCTTCTCTATGTCGAATACAACCTCGGCGCCATTTCGTTTGATAATTTTCATTGGTAGAGTCCTCCTTTGTGCGCGGCTGGATTTGCGGCGACCGTGCAAAGATAATTATACTACATCTTGTGGCTTTGTCAAGTGGCAATCACAAAATATTGTTGCTCCCGGAGAAAAATCCCGGATGTAGAGATTTTTCCCCGATTTTGTCCGCCCGGCGTAGAAATGGCGGTGAAGAGGTTGCAAAAACCCATCCGTTCTGTTAAAATGGAAAAAACGGAAAGGAGCGAATTCGATGACATCATTCTTTGGCCGCCTGGAAGACGGCTCCCAAGCGCGGCTGTACACCTTGACCGGCTTCGGCCTGACCGCCCAGGTCACGGACTTCGGCGCCACCCTGGTCCGGCTGCTGGTCCCCGACGCCGGCGGAACGGCGGCGGACGTGGTGCTGGGCTACGACCAGGTTTCCGGCTATGCCCGGGGCACGGGCTATCTGGGAGCCACGGTGGGGCGCAACGCCAACCGGATCGCGGGGGCGGTCTTTCTTCTGGACGGAACGGAAGTCCGCCTGGCGGCAAACGAAGGGCCCAACAGCCTCCACAGCGGCCCGGAGGGCTATTCCTTCCGGCTCTGGCAGACGGAGGCCCTGACGGAAAGCAGCGTCACCTTCCGCCTCCAGAGCCCCCATGGGGACCAGGGCTTTCCGGGAAACGCAACAGTCTGGGTCACCTACGCTCTGGAACCTCCCAGCGCCCTGCGGATCACCTACCGGGGGGAGAGCGACCGGAACACGGTGTTCAACCTGACCAACCACAGCTATTTTAATCTGGCGGGCCAGGACCGGCCGGAGCTTGCCATGGACCAGAAGCTGACCCTGGCCGCCCCGGCCTTCCACCCGGCGGACGAAGCGAGCATCCCCACCGGCGAGGAACGGCCGGTAGACGGCACGCCCATGGATTTCCGCACCCCCAAGGTCCTGGGAGCGGTGCTGAAGGAGGACTATCCGCCCCTCCATCTGCAAAGCGGGGTGGACCACAACTTTGTGCTCAACGGGCCGGCGGTGCTGGAGGATCCCCATTCGGGCCGCCGGATGACGCTGACCACCG
This sequence comes from uncultured Oscillospiraceae bacterium, assembly GCA_947627745.1. Taxonomy (GTDB): domain Bacteria; phylum Bacillota; class Clostridia; order Oscillospirales; family Oscillospiraceae; genus Faecousia. The sequence goes on along the minus strand of CANQXH010000066.1, from coordinate 81 downwards.
ACTGCCCCGGGTTGCAGTTGCAGCGCGACCTCCGTTGTACCGTGCTGCGTCTTGCGGGAATCGGCGATTCCCTGACGTCCG
>CANQXH010000065.1 GCA_947627745.1 uncultured Oscillospiraceae bacterium | reverse complement strand
GCTGCTGGGGTACCTGGATGTACTGGTGGACGGCCCCTTTATTGAGGAGAAGAAGGATCTGATGCTCCGGTTCCGGGGCTCCTCCAACCAGCGGCTCATCGACGTGCCCGCCTCCCTGCGGGAAAACAGGATCGTGCTGTGGGCGGACTGGCAGGGAGACGGAAGGGGGATGCGGACATGATCGTTCCGGTGAAAAAGCTCCGGCCCAACGCCTGCCTGCCCACCTACGGCTCCGCCGGGGCGGCGGGCGCGGATCTGTACGCCTGCCTGGAAGAACCCCTCACCATCGCCCCTGGGGAGACGGCCTGGGTGCCCACCGGGCTGGCCATGGAGATCCCGGAGGGCTATGTGGGTCTGGTCTGCGCCCGCAGCGGCCTGGCCTGCCGCCGGGGCCTGGCCCCCGCCAACAAGGTGGGGGTCATTGACAGCGACTACCGGGGAGAGTGTACCGTGGTCCTGCGCAACGAGAGCGGTCAGAGCCAGACCCTGAGCCCCGGCGAGCGGATCGCCCAGATGCTCCTGGTGCCGGTGGCGCAAGCCGCCTTTGAGGAGGCCCGGGAGCTGTCCGATACCCGGCGGGGAGCCGGCGGCTTCGGCTCCACCGGACAGTAATGCAAAAAAAGGCAAAAATTTGTGGTTTTGTCTATGTACTTTTTCGCGAAATTCCTTATAATAAAAGCGTGTGCGGAATAACTCCCCAGCGTCGGGGCCTTTGAAAATGGGAGAGAGTATGGATATTTTTGCGATCATCAAGCTGCTGGGCGGCTTGGCAATGTTCCTGTACGGCGTGGAGATCATGGGCGACGGCCTGAAGAACAGCTCCGGCGAGACCCTGAAACGGGTGCTGGAGCGGGTGACGGGCAATCCCCTGATGGGCGTGCTCACCGGCACTCTGGTCACGGCGGTGATCCAGAGCTCCACCGCTACCATCGTTCTCACAGTCGCGCTGATCGGCGCCGGGGTGCTGTCACTGCGGCAGGCGGTGTCCATCGTGCTGGGCGCTAACATCGGCACCACCATCACGGCACAGATCATCCGCCTGATGGACATCGATGCCGGCGGAAATGTGTTTTTGGAATTTTGCAGGCCCGAGAACCTGGCCCCGGTGGCCATGGTGGTGGGCATTGTGCTGATCATGTTCGTCAAGCGCAACGGCGCCAAGACCGTGGGGGACATCTTTATCGGCTTCGGCATCCTCTTTTCCGGCCTGATGAATATGACCGCGGCAGTGGAGCCCCTGTCGGAATCCGCGGCGTTTTCCAGTATTCTTTCCCAGTTTGCCAACATCCCGGTGCTGGGCATCGTCATCGGCCTGGTGCTGACGGTGATCGTCCAGAGCTCCTCGGCCATGGTGGGTATGCTCCAGGCCCTGTCCTCCACCGGCGCCATGACCTTTTCCATGGTGTATCCCATCATCATGGGCATCAACCTGGGCACCTGCGTCACCACCGCCATGGTCTGCTCCATCGGCGCTTCCAAGGACGCCAAGCGGACCGGTGTGGTGCATATCGCCTTTAACACCATCGGCACCGTGGTTTTTATGATCGTCATGTCCCTGATGCACCATTTCCAGGTTTTCGGAGAGGCGTTTTGGGTGCGCACGGTGGACAGCGGCGGCATCGCCAATTTCCAGACGGTGTTCAATCTGCTGACCGCCGTGGCTCTGCTGCCCTTTACCTCCCAGTTGGTGGCCCTGTCTCGGCTCATCGTCCGGGAGGACAAGCCTCAGGAACAGCCCCATCCGGAGCTTTGGACCCTGGACGAACACCTGTATATCTCCCCGGCGGTGGCCGTCAGCGAGGCCACCAAGGCGGTGGCCGCCATGGGCCAGGTGGCCAAGGAGAATTTTGCCCGCTGCTACGCCCTGCTGGATAAGTACGATTCTTCGGTGATCGACAAGATCAATGCCGAGGAGGAGACCCTGGATAAATTTGCCGACCAGTCCGACCGGTTCTTCATCGGATTGTCCAAGGTGGTGGAGACGGAGCATGACGACCGGCAGCTGGATATGCTGATGCAGACCGTGCCCTGCTTCGAGCGGATCGGGGACTACGCCACCAACCTGATGGAGCTGGCACAGAACCTGAACGAGAAGGGGGCCGAGCTGTCCCCGGTGGCCAAGAAGGAGCTGGCCCTCATCGGCGGCGCGGTCAGCGAAATTCTGGATATCACCGTCAACGCCATGGCCACTGACAACAATCGCACCGCCAAGGCCATCGAGCCCCTGGAGGAGGTCATCGACGACATGGTGATGATCCTCCGGGCCCGGCACACCAAGCGGCTGAAAGCCGGGGACTGCAATGTGGATTCGGGCCTGGTGTTCATGGAGACGCTGACCTATTTGGAGCGTGCCTCGGACCAGTGCTCCTCCGTGGCGCTGATGATGCTGGCGAGGAACAACAAAGCGATCCTTCTGAACCACGCCGCCTACCTCCGGGAGATCCACCAGGGCAACGACGCGGCCTACCGGGCCGAATGCGACCGCCGCCGGAAGCAGTATATCGCGCCGCTGAAGGCCATTCAGTAAAGGAAAACACCCCCGGGGGCCGTTTGCGGCCCCCATTTTTTCTAAGAAAATAAGGAATCGGCCCCATTACAGTTGTATAATAGACAAAGGGCGCTGCAGAGCCCTGCAAGTTAGGAGGACCCCATGGAAAGCGGTGAAAGTAGCTACCGCCGTTACCTGGACGGAGACGAAAGCGCGTTCGAGGAGATCATGCTTGCGTACCGGGACAGTCTGACCTTTTTTATCCACCGCTATGTCCGGGACCTGGACGCGGCGGAGGATATCGCCATCGACGTCTTTACGGATCTGGTCGTCCACCCCAAGCGGTACAATTTTGAGACCAAATTAAAGACCTACCTGTTCATGCTGGGCCGCAGCCGGGCCCTGAACTACATCAAGTGGCGGCAGCGGCGGCAAAAGCTGGAGCAGTCAGCCATGCTCCCGGAGGAAGAGGAGCTGTCGGAGCGCCTTCATGCCAGTGAGCGGCGGGAGGTGGTCCGACAGGCCCTTTCCCAGCTCCCGCTGTCCATGCGGGAGGCGGTGGAACTGGTGTATTTCCAGGGGTTGAGCTATCAGGAGGCGGGAGGAATTATGAGGAAGACCCCCAAGCAGGTGGACAATCTACTCTACCGGGCCAAGGGAGCCCTGCGCTCCCTCCTGGGGAAGGAAGGAGAAGAGCTTCTATGAGAAGCCAAGAGGAATTTAACGCGGAGGTTTTCCGCCGCGGCGCCCAGCGGAAGGACCGCCGCCGGAAGGCCCGGCGTCTGGCGCTGCTGGCGGCGCCCCTGGTGGCAGGGGGACTGCTGTGGGCAGCGTTTTCCGGGAGTGCGGAAAAGCGAGAAAATAATTACCAAGAAGCGGCGCCCCTTTCGCTGGAGGTGGGCAGGGAATCGGCTTTGAGCACCGCCGCCAGCCCTACCCAGAAGACTCGGGAGAACGCGCCTACGGACGCCGACCCTGAGCAAGAGAATCAGGAGTCCGGGCAGCTCTGGCTCCGGGACTCGGAGGGTGAGGAGCTGGTTTTTTCGGCGGAGGATGCGGCGGACATTTTGGGGGTTCTGTCCCAGGCCGGACCGGCAGACAGTGCGCCCAACGCCCCGGAGGCCGCTTTGGAATCGGTAATGCTGCTGGGGATCACCGGCCAGGAGGCTACCTACCGCCTGACCGCCACGGCGCTGTACCGGGACGGAATCCTGATGGACCTGACACAGGACCAGGTGGATGATCTATGGGCCCAAGTGGAGGGCCTGCTGCCTACGGAAGGAGAAACGGGAAAATGAAAAACGGGAAAAAGATGCTTTGCTTTGCCCTGATTTTAGGGCTGCTGCTGCCCTGCCTTTCGGGCTGCGCCGCCGCCCAGGGAGAGGATCTGATGAAGGACGCGGTGATCCAGGTGGGCCAGCCCAATCCCTATTTGAGCGAGGCCGGGGATTTCCGGGAGCCCACCATCTATCCGTCCGACGCGGTTTGGATCGTGGATCAGGCGGGGACGTGCTATATGTTTGAAAATGGGGAGGCGGAGGCCCTCTGCCAGGCCCTTTTGGCGGCGGTACGGGGGGCCGAGCAGTCGGAATATGCCGAGGAGGACCTGCTGACCCGGGAATCCAAGTGGTACCGGATGAAGCTTACCCAGGATGGGGAGGTTTTTGACCTGACCTTGACCCCCTGGACCCTCTACCGGGACGAATACAGCATCTATTTGAGGAACTCCAACGAGGCCCATGCCCTCTACCAGCAGGTCCGGGCGCTGGTGGCCCAGCAGGACGCCCCCTTTGTAAATGCCCAGATGGCCTTCGCCTTGGACCTGTTCCAGCGGACGGTGAAGGAAAATGAAGGGGAAAATGTCCTGGTTTCGCCCATGTCGCTGGCGCTGGCCCTGGCCATGACCGCCAACGGCGGGGTGGGGGAGACCCTGCGCCAAATGGAGCGGCTTCTGGGGCAGGGGATGTCGATCTCGGAGCTGAACGTGGCATTCAGGGATTATGTTAACCACCTTCCCACCAGCGAGGATGCCCGCCTCCAGCTGGCCAACGCCATATGGTTCAAGGATACGCCGGATTTTACCGTGAGCGAGAACTTTTTGGCCGCCAACGCCGCCTACTATGGCGCCGGAGCCTACCAGGCCCCCTTTAACGAGGGGACCCGGCAGGAGATCAACCGCTGGGTGAAGGAAAAGACCGACGGCATGATCGACGGCATCCTGGACGAGCCCATCGACGAAGACGCGGTGATGTTCCTGCTCAACGCCCTGGCCTTCGAGGCCAAGTGGCAGGCCCCCTATGAAAAAACCGGCGTCTTTGACGCCCCCTTCTATCCCGCCCAGGGAGGCAGTAAAACGGTGGAAATGCTCCCTGGCGGCGGGCAGTACTATGAAGACGACCAGGCGGTGGGGGTGGGCCTCCGCTACCTGGGCGGGGACTATGCTTTCATTGCCCTGATGCCCAAGGAGGGTGTGGATATTCAGAACTATATCGCCGCCATGGACCCGGCGGCGCTGCTCCAGACCCTGACCCAGGAATCGGATGTGGCAGTCCACTCCTGGCTGCCCAAATTCAAAATGGAGGGCAGCTACTCCTTGAAGGAGACCCTGGTGGCAATGGGCATCCCCAACGCCTTTCAGGACGCGGAATTTTCCGGCATGGGGCAGAGTCCGTACCCGCTCAAGATTGCGGAGGTCCTGCAAAAGACCTTCCTCCAGGTGGATGAGGACGGCACCAAGGCCGCCGCCGCCACCTCGGTGCAGATGAATTTTGAATCTGCTATGATGGAGCCGGAGCAGGCGGTGGAGGTCCATCTGGACCACCCCTTCGTCTATATGATCGTGGACACCCGGACCAACCTGCCGCTGTTCCTCGGCGTGGCCATGGATTTGGGAAAGTGAGGGAAGCCCCATGGATAAAAGAGAAAAATGGGCCATGTTGCTGGCGGTGACCGCCTTTATCGCGGCGTATTTGATCTGCTGCTATATCCCCGGCTGGCGGATCAAGCTGGCGGCGGACCCGCTGACCTATTTTGCGGAGAGCCTGCGGCACATGATGACTCTGAAGCTGGGCATTGCCACCGTGGCGGCCTTCGTGGCTGGGATCAGCCCCTATCTGCTCCCCCGGCGGAAGAAAACCTGAGTTCCCGCGCTGCCCACGAGGCCGGGCGGCGAGGAGAAACGGCCGCCCCCAATTCCTGGGGGCGGCCAAACTGCTGGAAAATCTATTTGGGTTTTCCAGAAAAAAAGCAGACTGAAAATTCCCGCCCGTGGGTGTTCCACAGGCGGGAATTTTCATTCATGCTCCAGGGCGGCCTTGACAAAGCCATAGAACAGGGGATGGGGCCGGTCGGGGCGGCTCTTGAATTCGGGGTGGAACTGGCAGCCTACGAACCAGGGATGCGCCGGCAGCTCCACCATCTCCACCAGCCGTCCGTCCGGGGACAGGCCCGCCAGGAGCAGTCCCTTTTCCGTCAGGGCGGCGCGGTAGTCGTTGTTAAATTCGTACCGGTGGCGGTGCCGCTCGGAGATGTCCTGACTGCCGTAGAGGGCCAGGGCCTTGCTCTGCTCACTCAGCCGGCAGGGGTACTTGCCCAGCCGCATGGTGCCGCCCTTGGCGGTGATGTGGACCTGGTCCGGCATCAGATCCACCACGGGGTAGGGCGTCTTGGGGTCAAACTCCGAGGAATGGGCTCCCTCCAGGCCGCAGGCGTGGCGGGCAAACTCAATGACCGCGATCTGCATCCCCAGGCAGATGCCGAAATAGGGAACGTTTTGCGTTCGGGCGTAGTGGGCGGCGGCAATCATGCCCTCGATGCCCCGGTCCCCGAAGCCGCCGGGGACCAAAATTCCGCCGCACCCGGCCAGCCGCTCCCCTGCGTTTTCCAGAGTCAGGGTCTCCGAGTCCACCCAGTCGATGGTCACGATGGCGTCGTTGGCGGTGCCAGCGTGGAACAGAGACTCCACCACCGAGAGGTAGGCGTCGTGAAGCTGGGTATACTTGCCCACCAGGGCGATCTTCACCTGCCGGTGGGCCAGCTTGATCCGCTTGACCATGGTGGCCCAGCCCTCCAGATCCGGGGCGGGGGCGGCCAGGCACAGCTTCTGGCACACCACCCGGTCCAGTCCCTCCCGGGCCAGCAGCAGCGGCACCTCATAGAGGGTGGAGGCGGTGGCGTTTTGAATGACGCACTCAATGGGCACGTTGCAGAACAGACTGATCTTTTCCCGGATTTCCCGGGTGATGGGCACGTCGCTGCGGCACACCAGCACGTCCGGCTGGATGCCGATGGACAGCAGCTCCTTGACGGAGTGCTGGGTGGGCTTGGATTTCAGCTCGTCGGAGCCGGGGATCTGGACGATCAGGGGCACATGGATGAACACCACATTCTGCCGCCCCTGCTCCGCCGCGATTTGCCGGATGGCCTCCAGGAAGGGCTGAGACTCGATATCGCCCACGGTGCCACCGATCTCGGAGATTACCACGTCCACATCCGGCCCCTGCATGGAGTAGATCTGGCGCTTGATCTCGTCGGTGATGTGGGGGATGATCTGCACCGTCCGGCCCAGATAGCCCCCCTCCCGCTCCCGGTTCAGCACGTTCCAGTAGATCTTTCCGGCGGAGACCGAGGCGTTGGCGGTGAGGCTTTCGTCCACGAACCGCTCGTAGTGGCCCAGGTCCAGGTCCGTCTCCGCTCCGTCGTCGGTGACGAAGACCTCCCCGTGCTGGTAGGGGCTCATGGTGCCGGGGTCCACGTTCAGATAGGGGTCCAGCTTTTGATTTCGCACCCGCAGGCCCCGCTGCTTCAGCAGCCGCCCCAGGGAGGCGGCGCAGATGCCCTTTCCCAGGCCCGAGACCACGCCGCCGGTAATGAAGATGAATTTCATAAGGTCCTCCTTGGCAAACGCCGAAGCCCCCTGGTTTGGGAGGGGGCTTCGCTTGATAGATTGGATCAGTAGAACAGCAGATCGGAGTAGGTGGGGTAGGGCCAGTAGCTCTTGTCGGTGAGCCGCTCCAATTCGTCGGCGTCCTCCCGGACGCTGTCCATCTGAGGCAGGATCACGCTGTGGTAATAATTGGCGGCGTCCTCCACGGTGCCGGTGGGGGCGACCTCGATATCATGGGCCAGCTTCTCGCACTTGTCGTAGGCACGGTCGGTGGCTGCGGAGAGCCGGGCCAGAAGGGCCTTCTCCGCCTTGCAGCTCACGCCCATGGCGGCCTTTCCGGAAGCGGTCTGGCTCAGAGCGCCGGCATACTTGGAGGCGGCGGGGAGAATCAGCTTCCGAAGCATATCCACGCAGGTCATCGCCTCGATGTGGAGAATCTTGGCGTAGGTCTCCAGGTGGATCTTATACCGGGCGATGAATTCCGCCTCGGTGAAAATGCCACGCTTGGTCACCAGAGACAGATTCTTGGGGCTGATGTAGGCCGGCAGGGCCTCGGCGGTGGACCGCAGATTGCTCAGGCCCCGCTTCTCGGCCTCGATGGGCCACTCCTCGGAATAGCCGTTGCCGTTGAAGATGATCCGCTGGTGGCTCGTCAGGGCGTCCCGCACCAGATCGTGGAGGGCGGTGTCGAAATCCGGGGCATTCTCCAGCACGTCGGCGAATTTGCCCAGCTCCTCGGCCATGATGGTGTTCAGCACGATGTTGGGCCCGGCGATGGACTGGGCGGAGCCCAGCATCCGGAACTCGAACTTGTTGCCAGTAAAGGCCACGGGGCTGGTGCGGTTCCGGTCAGTGGTGTCCTTGGGAATGGAGGGCAGCACATCCACGCCGATGCGGAGCATGCTCTTTTCCAGGTCGGTGTAGCTGGCGCCGTTGATGATGGACTCCACCACGGCGTTCAGCTCGTCGCCCAGGAAAATGGAGATGATGGCCGGCGGGGCCTCGTTGGCGCCCAGCCGGTGGTCGTTGCCGGCGGAGGCCACGGTGCAGCGCAGCAGGTCCTGATACTCGTCCACGCCCTGAATGAAGGCCGCCAGAAATACCAGGAACTGGGCGTTCTGGGCGGGGGTCTTGCCGGGGCTGAACAGATTCTTGCCGGTGTCGGTGCCCAAGGACCAGTTGTTGTGCTTGCCGGAACCGTTGACGCCGGCGAAGGGCTTCTCATGGAGCAGGCACACCAGATTGTGCTTGGCGGCGCACTTCTTCATGATCTCCATGACCAGCTGGTTGGCGTCGCAGGCGGTGTTGGCGTCGGTATAGATGGGAGCCATCTCATGCTGGCAGGGGGCGACCTCGTTGTGCTTGGTCTTGGACAGGATGCCCAGCCGCCAAAGCTGCTCGTCCAGGTCCTTCATATAATTGGAGACCCGGGTGCGGATGGTGCCGAAATAGTGATCCTCCAGCTCCTGGCCCTTGGGTGGCATGGCGCCGAACAGGGTGCGGCCGGTGAGCCGCAGATCCTCCCGCTGGGCGTACAGATCCCGGGGAATCAGGAAATACTCCTGCTCCGGGCCCACCGAGGGCGTGACCCGCTTGGTAGCGGTGTCCCCAAACAGCCGCAGGATCCGGACAGCCTCCCGGGAGACCTCGTCCATGGAGCGCAGCAGGGGCGTCTTCTTGTCCAGGGCCGCGCCGGTGTAGGAGAAGAAGCAGGTGGGGATGTAAAGGCTGTTGTCCTTGACAAAGGCGAAGGCGGTGGGGTCCCAGGCGGTGTAGCCCCGGGCCTCGAAGGTGGCCCGCAGGCCGCCGGAGGGGAAGGAGGAGGCGTCGGGCTCGCCCCGGACCAGTTCCTTGCCGGAAAATTCCATGATAACCTTGCCGTCCCCGGTGGGGGCGATGAAGGAGTCGTGCTTTTCGGCGGTGATGCCGGTCATGGGCTGGAACCAGTGGGTATAGTGGGTGGCGCCCTTCTCCGTTGCCCAGGCCTTCATGGCCTCGGCGATCTCGTTCGCCACGGGAAGCTCCAGAGACGTGCCGGTTTCGATGCACTTTTTCCAGGCGCAGTAGGTTTCCGGCGCCAAGCGCTGCTTCATGGTCGCCTCATTGAAAACGTCGCTGCCAAAGATCTCGGGTACCTTTACGATGTCGCTCATAATGACCTCCCTTATTGCTCTGCCGGTAAAAATGAAAGTTTAAATCGGAGATATTGCATTTTCCTATCTTTCCCGCCCCGCCGGAGCGGCGGCTACGTCACTGGAAAAACAGGAAAATATCAAAAATCACATCCCAATTTTATGCGAAAACCGGGAAAATTGCAAGGCGTGAAAGTAGATAAAAATGCCGAAGTTCCATGGTTCCATTTGTACAAGGGCACCAAAAATACAGAAAAGCCCAGAGGAAAATGAATTTTTGCGGAATCAGATGTTGCATTTTTCCGTTCCAGGGCGTATAATAAAACCGACTCTCACCCATATGGATGGAAAGGATGATGGACGTGACCCCCTATTCTTGCAAAACGAGGGCGGAGCTGGCCCAGGCGTATGAGGCGGAGCTGGCCCGTTTTGAAGCCTGCAAGGCCAAGGGCCTGAAGTTGAATATGGCCCGGGGCAAGCCCGCCACCGCGCAGCTGGACATTGCCAGCGAAATGCTGACGGTCCTGGCCGCTCCTGAAGACTGTTATGACGGCCCCATCGACGCCCGGAATTACGGAGAGCTGTCCGGCCTGCCCTGCGCCAGGGCCTACTGGGCGGAGATGCTGGACTGCGAGCCCGAGCAGATCTTTGTCGGCGGCTGTTCTAGCCTGAGCCTGATGTACGATGTGATCGCCCGGGCCTATTCCCACGGCCTGCGCCACAGCCCCCGGCCCTGGTGCCGGGAGGAGAAGGTGAAATTCCTCTGCCCCTGCCCGGGCTATGACCGGCACTTTACCATCACCGGCTCCTTTGGCTTTGAAATGATCCCGGTACCCATGACCCCCGCCGGGCCGGACATGGATCTGGTGGAGAAGCTGGTGCGGGACCCGGCGGTGAAGGGCATCTGGTGCGTGCCCAAGTATTCCAACCCCGACGGCATTATTTATTCCGATGATACCATCCGCCGCTTCGCGAATTTGAAGCCCGCCGCTCCGGATTTCACGGTGATGTGGGACAATGCCTACTGCGTCCATGAATTTGAAGGGGAATATGTGCCCTTCCCGGATATTTTGTCCCTGTGCGCCCAGGCGGGGAGCCCTGATCTGGTGATCGAGTTTGCCTCCACCTCCAAGATCACCTTCGCCGGCGGCGGCATGTCCTGCATTGCCGCGTCGGAGGAAAATATCGGGTATCTGACCAAGCTGTTCTCCGTGCAGATGATCTCTTATGACAAGGTCAATCAGCTCCGTCACGTCCGTTATCTCAAGGACAAGGCCAACACCATCGCGCTGATGAAACGCCAGGCGGAGATCGTGCGGCCCAAGTTTCATGTTGTTTTTGACTATTTGGAGCGGGAGATCGACCCCCTGGGCTTTGCCCACTGGAACCGGCCCACCGGCGGCTACTTTGTCAGCTTCTACACCCTCCCCGGCACCGCCAAGCGGGCCCTGGCGCTGTGCAAGGAGGCGGGGGTCACCATGACCGGCGCCGGCGCCGCCTTCCCCTACGGCATCGACCCGGAGGACAGCAATATCCGCATCGCCCCCAGCCTGCCCCCGGTGTCGGAGCTGCGGGAGGCCATGGAGGTGTTCTGCGCCTGCGTCAAGCTGGCGGCACTGGAAAAAATGCTGGATCCCAACTAAAAAAGCCTGCCCCGGCCACGGCCGGGGCGGAAGTTTATGCACGGATAAAAAACTGCCCCGGCCGTGGCCGGGGCAGAAGTTTATTCACGGGTTAAAAAACCCTGCCCCGGCCGTGGCCGGGGCAGAAGCTTATTCACGGGTAAACTCATAATTCTCAAATTTCAGCCGGTCCCCCACGTCCACCCCGAAGGGCAGCAGGGCAATGGCCACCTCGGACTCCACCCCGGTGCCGTCATAGCGGACGGTGGCGTAGTCTCCCCGAATATCCACCACGGTGCAGCGCATATTTTCCTCCTTTTGCGAAACCCGCCCCCGAAACCGGGGGCGGGCAGTTTTTGCTTGATTCTGCCGGGGACGCGGAAGGGAATGGAAATCCGCCCCTCGGTCAGACAATCTAAAATGGTTAGATCAGGCTTCCGGGATGCCGGGCGGGGGAGACGAACCGTTCTCCACCGCCTAGGGCGGCAGCTCCTTAGTCCTTGTACATCTCCACCAGCTTCAGCAGGTGCTCGTAGCGCTCCTTGGCGGCCTCCTCGTTCCGGGCGAACAGGGTGGTGGCCCGCTCCGGGAACTCCCGGGTCAGACGGCTGTACCGGGCCTCGTTCATCAGGAACTCCTGATAGCCGCCCTTGGGGGCCTTGGAGTCCAGGGTGAACTTGCCGGTCTGCTTGGAGGGATCGAAGCGGAACAGGTTCCAGTAGCCGCATTCCACAGCCTTCTTCATTTCCTCCTGGCAGTGCATCATGCCGCCCTTGATGGAGTGCATCTCGCAGGGGGCGTAGCCGATGATCAGGGACGGGCCGTGGTAGGCCTCGGCCTCGGTAATGGCCTTCAGGGTCTGAGCGGGGTTGGCGCCCATGGCCACCTGGGCCACATAGATGTAGCCATAGGACATGGCGATCTCGGACAGGCTCTTCTTCTTGGTCTCCTTACCGGCGGCGGCGAACTGCGCCACCTGGCCGATGTTGGAGGCCTTGGAGGCCTGGCCGCCGGTGTTGGAATAGACCTCGGTGTCGAAGACGAAGATGTTCACGTCCTTGTTCTGGGCCAGGACATGATCCACGCCGCCGAAGCCGATGTCGTAGGCCCAGCCGTCGCCGCCGAAGATCCACACGGACTTCTTGGACAGGTACTCCTTCTTGGAGAGGATGTCCTTCACATCGTCACAGCAGACCTTGGCTTCCAGATTGGCGATCAGAGCCTTGGTAGCGGCCTTGTTGGCCTCGCCATCGTCAAAGGTGTCCAGCCAAGCCTGGCAGGCAGCCTTCCGCTCCTCGTCGCAGGTCTTCTCCATAACGGCCTTGACCTTGTTGGCCAGGGACTCCCGGATGACGGCCTGGGCGGTGTACATACCGAAGCCATGCTCGGCGTTGTCCTCAAACAGGGAGTTGGACCAAGCGGGGCCCTTGCCCTCCTTGTTGGTGCAGTAGGGAGAGGTAGCGGCGGGACCGCCCCAGATGGAGGAGCAGCCGGTGGCGTTGGAGATGTACATCCGGTCGCCGAAGAGCTGAGTCACCAGACGGGCGTAGCTGGTCTCGGCGCAGCCGGCGCAGGAGCCGGAGAACTCCAGCATGGGCTGACGGAACTGGCTGCCCTTGACGGTGGAATCCTGAAGCTCCTTCTTCTCGGAGACCTGATGGACCATGTAGTTGAAGACTTCCTGCTCCTTGAGCTCCTGCTCCTGGGGCACCATGGTGATGGCGTCGGTGGGGCACACGCCGACACAGACGCCGCAGCCCATGCAGTCCAGAGGAGACACCGCCATGGCGAAGGTGTACACACCCTTGCCCTTGCCGGCCTTGACAGGCGCGGTCTTGGTGCCCGCGGGGGCGGCGGCCGCTTCTTCGGCGGTCAGCGCGAAGGGACGGATGGTGGCATGGGGGCAGACATAGGCGCAGTTGTTGCACTGGATGCACTTGCCGGCGTCCCAGCTGGGCACGGTGACGGCCACGCCCCGCTTCTCATAGGCGGCGGCGCCCAGAGCGAACTGGCCGTCCACATAGTCCATGAAGGCGGAGACGGGCAGGCTGTCGCCGTCCATCTTGTCCACGGGGGTCAGGATGTTCTTGACCACCTTGACGGTATCCTCCGGACCGGTGAGGACGGTGGTATCCTCGACGTCCTGGGCGTCGGCCCAGTCGGCGGGCACGTCCACCTTCTCATAGGCGGTGGCGCCGGCGTCGATGGCGTTCCAGTTCTTCTCCACCACGTCCCGGCCCTTCTTCAGGTAGGAGTGCTCGGCGGCGTCCTTCATGTAGGCGATGGCCTCTTCCTCAGGCATGACCTTGGCCAGGGAGAAGAAGGCGGACTGGAGGATGGTGTTGGTCAGA